>NZ_JAIBFH010000318.1 GCF_019459675.1 Arenimonas sp. | reverse complement strand
ACCATCGTCGATGGTCAGCTGCACCAGGCGGCGGGTATCGGGATGGATGGTGGACTCGCGCAGCTGCTGCGGGTTCATTTCACCCAGGCCCTTGAAGCGGGTCACGCTGATCTGGCCCTTGATCTTCTCGCGCTCGATCTTGTCCAGCATCGTGCGCTTCTCTTCCTCGTCCAGGGCGTAGAACACCTGCTTGCCCACGTCGACACGGAACAGCGGCGGCATCGCCACGAAGATGTTGCCCGCGCGCACCAGGGCCGGGAAGTGGCGCAGGAACAGCGCTGCCAGCAGGGTGGCGATGTGCAGGCCGTCGGAGTCGGCATCGGCCAGGATGATCACCTTGCCGTAGCGCAGGCCGTCGATGGCCTCCACGCCCGGGTCGCAGCCGATGGCCACGGCCAGGTCGTGCACTTCGTTGGAGGCCAGCACCCCGGACGATTCCACTTCCCAAGTGTTGAGGATCTTTCCGCGCAGCGGCAGGATGGCCTGGAACTCCTTGTCGCGGGCCTGGCGGGCGCTGCCGCCGGCCGAGTCGCCTTCCACCAGGAACAGCTCGGTGCGGCCCAGGTCCTGGCTGATGCAGTCGGCCAGCTTGCCGGGCAGGGCGGGGCCCTGGGTGATCTTCTTGCGGGTGACCTGCTTTTCGGTCTTGAGCCGGGCCGAAGCGCGGTCGATGGCCAGCTGGGCGATCTGCAGGCCGGTTTCGACGTGCTGGTTGAGCCACAGCGAAAACGCGTCGTGCGAAGCGTTCTCGACGAAGGCCGCGGCCTGGCGCGAGCTCAGCCGTTCCTTGGTCTGGCCGCTGAACTGCGGGTCGGTGAGCTTGATGCTGAGCACGTAGCTCACGCGGTCCCAGACGTCTTCGGGCGCCAGCTTGACGCCGCGCGGCAGCAGGTTGCGGAAGTCGCAGAACTCGCGCAGCGCGTCGGTGAAGCCCGAGCGCAGGCCGTTCACGTGCGTGCCGCCTTGCGCGGTGGGGATCAGGTTGACGTAGCTTTCCTGCACCAGTTCACCTTCGGGCACCCAGGCCACGGCCCAGTCCACCACTTCGGTGTCCTTGTTGACGTGGCCGACGAAGAGCTCGGCGGGCAGCAGGTCGCGGCCCACCAGTTCGCCGCGCAGGTAGTCGCGCAGGCCGTTCTCGTAATACCACTCGTTGCGCTCGCCGGTGGCCTCGTCGAACAGCTTCACGGTCAGGCCCGGGCACAGCACCGCCTTGGCGCGCAGCAGGTGGCGCAGCGACTTGGCGTGGATCTTCGGGGTGTCGAAGTATTTCGGGTCGGGCCAGAAGCGCAGCCGGGTGCCGGTGTTGCGCTTGCCCACCGTGCCCACCACTTCCAGCGGGCTGCTGCGGTCGCCGTCGCGGAACTCCATGCGGTGTTCCTGGCCCTCGCGGCGGATAACCACTTCCACTTTTCTCGACAGCGCGTTCACCACGCTTACGCCCACGCCGTGCAGGCCGCCGGAGAAGGTGTAGTTCTTGCCGCTGAACTTACCGCCGGCGTGCAGGCGGGTCATGATCAGCTCGATGCCCGGGATTTTTTCCTCGGGGTGGATGTCCACCGGCATGCCGCGGCCGTCGTCGATCACCTCGCAGCTGCCGTCGGCGAAGATCGTCACGTCCACCGACTTGGCGTGCCCGCCCAGGGCCTCGTCCACCGAATTGTCGATGACTTCCTGGGCCAGGTGGTTGGGCCGCGTCGTGTCGGTGTACATGCCGGGGCGGCGCTTGACCGGGTCCAGGCCCGAAAGCACTTCGATGTCGGCGGCGTTGTAGCGGGTGTTCATAGTGCGGGGCTCGGAAGGGCAGGGCGCAGGCGCGAGGCCGCAGGATGGGCGCGGCACCGGGGGCGGTCAAGCGGCCTTTTTGCAAGTCATTGATCGGAAAAAGGTTCTGGCTCCAGCTCAGGCAACCCGGTAGAATACGGTTTTCCAGCGTCCCCAAAAACCATGACTCGTCTTATCTTCGTTACCGGTGGCGTGGTGTCCTCGCTAGGCAAGGGCATCGCGGCGGCATCGCTCGCGGCCATCCTGGAGGCCCGCGGCCTGCGGGTGACCATGATGAAGCTCGACCCGTACATCAACGTCGACCCCGGCACCATGAGCCCGTTCCAGCACGGCGAAGTGTTCGTCACCGACGATGGCGCCGAGACCGACCTCGATCTCGGCC
>NZ_JAIBFH010000282.1 GCF_019459675.1 Arenimonas sp. | reverse complement strand
CCACCCCCCGGGACCCCGTTCTTGCCGTGCGGTGGTTTGAGGTTTCGGGGCGGGGGTTTGTGCTGCAGCGCACGCCGCTGGACGTGTCGGGACCGCTGCGGCGCTATCGCGAGCAGAGTCGGGCGGCGTGGATATTCACGTCGGCCACGCTGGCGGTGGCGGGCGACTTCAGGCACATCGGCAAGCGGCTGGGCCTGGATGAACCGCGCGAGCTGCTGCAGCCCAGTCCCTTCGACTGGGCGCATCAGGCGTTGTGCTACCTGCCGCGCGGCTTGCCCGAACCCAACAGCCGCGACTTCCTGGGCGCGATGCTTGACGCGGTGTGGCCCGTGCTTGAAGCCTCCAGGGGGCGCGCGTTCCTGCTGTTCACCTCGCACCGTGCGCTGCGCGAAGCCGCCGAGCAGCTGCGCGACTCGCCGTGGCCGCTGTTCGTGCAGGGCACCGCGCCCCGGAACACGCTGCTTGAACAATTCCGCGCCTCGGGCAACGGCGTGCTGCTGGGCGCCGCCAGTTTCTGGGAAGGCGTGGACGTGGCGGGCGAGGCGCTGAGCGTGGTGGTGATCGACCGGCTGCCGTTCGCGGCGCCGGACGATCCGGTGCTGGAAGCCAAGCTCGACGCCGTGCGCCGCGACGGCGGCAACCCGTTCCGGGACGAACAGCTGCCGCAGGCGGTGATCGCCCTCAAGCAGGGCGTTGGCCGCCTGATCCGCAGCCACCTTGACCGCGGCGTGCTGGTGCTGTGCGATCCACGCCTGGTCGGGAAATCCTACGGCCGCCTGTTCCTGGACAGCCTGCCGCCGTTCCCGCGCACCCGCAGCGTCGAGGACGTGCAGGCGTTCTTTGCGACACAATCACCGACGGCCGAAGCCATCGGCGAGGACTGGCCATGACCCCATCGCAGGCGCCGCGCTTGAAGCTGCTGGCCATCGAGACCAGCACCGAGGCCTGTTCGGTCGCGGTGTACGTGGATGGTGAAGTGATGGCGCGCCACGAACTGGCGCCGCGGCGGCACACCCAGCTGGTGCTGCCCTGGGCCGACGAACTGATGGCGCGGGCCGGGCTGCGCAAGTCGCAGCTGGACGCCATTGCAGTGGGCCGCGGGCCTGGCGCCTTCACCGGCGTGCGGCTGGCGATCGCCATCGTGCAGGGGCTGGCGCTGGCGCTGGACCGCCCGGTGCTGCCGGTGTCCACGCTGGCGGTGCTGGCCATGCAGGGTCGCGGCGAACGGGTGCTGGCCGCCATCGACGCCCGCATGGGCGAGGTGTACCTGGGCGAGTTCACGCGCTCGGGCGATGGCCGCGTGTTGGCGGCGGGCCCCGAACGGATCATCGCCCCCGGACAGGCCCTGCGCCCCGTGCAGCCCGTGTACGGCGTAGGCACCGGATACTCGGCCGAAGCCGGCGCCCTGGTGACGCAGCTGGGCGACGCGCTGCAGGACTTCGATGCCAGCACACTGCCACGCGCGGCCGATCTTGCGCGGCTGGCGGCCGACGCGTTCGCGCGGGGCGAAGCCATTGCGCCCGACCAACTCGAGCCGGCCTACCTGCGCGACAAGGTCGCGCTGACCCTGGTCGAACAAGGCAAGGCCTGAGCGCCTGGAAGTACGCGGCGGTAGGCGGCCGTGGCTCGCGCCCGCATAATACGGTCGCCTTCCCAGGAGCGAACTGATGGCTGAAGCCGTCCGCCACGACAAGACCGCGCGCCAGCTGCGCATGCTGTCGGACGCGCTCGACACCGGCCGCCTGGGCCCGGTGCGCCGCCTGGTGAACAGCCTGTCGCCGGCCGAAATCGGCAACCTGCTCGAGTCGCTGCCGGCCACCAAGCGCGGCATCGTCTGGGGCCTGGTGGATCCCGAGGACGACGGCGAGGTGCTGGTGCACGTCGGCGACGACGTGCGCGAAAGCCTCCTGGCGGAGATGGACCCCGACGAAATCATCGCCGCGGTCGAAGACCTCGACATCGACGATCTGGCCGAATTGGCCGAGGACCTTCCCGACACGGTGATCGAGGAAGTCCTGAAGTCGATGGACCGCGAGAACCGCGAGCGCCTCGAACAGGTCCTGAGCTACGGCGAAGACACCGCCGGCCGCCTGATGAACCCCGACGTCATCACGGTGCGCACCGACGTCACCGTGGACGTGGTGCTGCGCTACCTGCGCCTGCGCGGCGAGATTCCCGAGCACACCGATCATCTTTTCGTGGTCAGCCGCCGGCACCAGTACCTGGGCCGCGTGGCCATCGCTTCGCTGCTGATCCACGACTCGTCAACGCCCATCAACGAGCTGATTGACGACGAGCAGCCGGCTATCACCGTGGACACGTCCGACACCGAAGTGGCCACCCAGTTCTCCGACCACGACTGGATCACGGCGCCCGTGGTGGACGAGAACAACATCCTGCTTGGCCGCATCACCATCGACGACGTGGTGGACATCATCCGCGCCGAAGCCGAGCACCAGGCGCTCAGCGCCGCGGGCGTGGACGAGGACGAAGACCTGTTCAGTCCGGTGGTGCGCGCTTTCCGCCGCCGCGTGGTTTGGCTGGGCATCAACCTGGGCACGGCGTTCCTCGCCGCCAGCGTGGTGGGCCAGTTCCAAGGCACCATCGACCGACTGGTGGCGCTGGCCGTACTGATGCCGATCGTGGCCGGCATGGGCGGCAACGCCGGCACCCAGGTGCTGGCGCTGATGGTGCGCGGCCTGGCCCTGGGCCAGGTGGGCGCGTCGAACGCCAATGCGCTGGTGTGGAAAGAAGCGCGGGTGGCGATGATGAACGGCCTGCTGATCGGCGGCGTCGTCGCCCTGGCCACGTGGCTGTGGTTCGGCGACTGGCAGCTGGCGCTGGTGATCTTCGCGGCGCTGGTGATCAACCTGCTGTCGGCGGCGGTTGCCGGCGTGCTGGTGCCGCTGACGCTCAAGCGCATGCGCATGGACCCGGCCCTGGCCGGCGGCGTCATCCTCACCACGGTCACCGACGTGATGGGCTTCTTCTCGTTCCTGGGCCTGGCCACGCTGGTGCTGCTGCGCTGACATGGCGATGGTATTCCTGCATCGGCTTGCGCGACTCCCCAACGCCTGGCTGCTGCTGTCGCTGATCGTGCTGGTGGTGCTGTATCCGTTCCTGGAGCCGTACCGGGGAGGTCGCGCGGCCATCGCCGTGTTCGACCTGGTGGTGCTGCTGCTGGCGCTGCGTGCAGCGCGCGCCAGTGGACCCGAGGCGCGGCTGGGCTATCTGCTGGTCTGGCCGGCGATGGTGTTGCACATGCTGGCGGCCTTCTTCCCGTCGCCGTGGCTGGTGCCGGCCAACCTGATAACGCAGGCGGCGTTCCACGGCTTCGTGGTGGTCTGCCTGCTGCGCTACGTGCTTCGCGACGACATCATGACGCTGGACGAGCTGTTC
Organism: Arenimonas sp.; assembly: GCF_019459675.1. Lineage (GTDB taxonomy): Bacteria > Pseudomonadota > Gammaproteobacteria > Xanthomonadales > Xanthomonadaceae > Arenimonas. Next base: position 8,103 of record NZ_JAIBFH010000282.1, on the reverse strand, counting down.
GCAGCGGCGGGCCTTTACGTGCTGATGGCGTTCGTGTTCGCCTACCTGTACGCCCTCGTGGAAACGTTCGCGCCCGGTGCGTTCTACATCAATCCTGCCAACGATCCCGATGGCCGCACCGGCTGGTGGGAGCTGCTCTATTTCAGCTTCACCTGCCTGAGCAGCGTCGGTTTCGGCGAGATCACGCCGGTGAGCAACCAGGCCCGGTCGCTGGTGATGATCCAGCAGATGCTGGGTGTGCTTTACATCGCCCTGGTGATCTCGCGCCTGGTGGCCATGCAGGCAGCGCGCCAGCGTAGGTAGTCCTGCCGCTGCGCTGCACGCGATCGGCCAGGTGCGCGGAGGGCGCGCTTAGTGGTTGCGGGTGGTGGAATAGCTCGCCAGGCCGCGCAGCGCCTGCAGCCAGGGTCCGTCGGGCAGCCCGTGCAGCGCGCGTTCGGCCAGCGCGGCGTAGTGCGCAGCGCGCTGCTGGCTGTAGCCGATGCCGCCGGTGTGGCCGATGGCCGCCAGCACTTCGGGCATGGCCGAGGCGTCGCCCGCTTCGACGATTTCGCGCAGGCGCGCGCGGACGGCGGCGCTGCTGTGCGCCATCGCGTGGATCAGCGGCAGGGTGGCCTTGCCTTCGGCGAGGTCGTCGCCCAGGTTCTTGCCCAGCGTGGCGGCGTCGGCGGTGTAGTCCAGCACGTCGTCGGCGATCTGGAAGGCCAGGCCCAGGTTCATGCCGTAGTCGTGCATCTGCTGCTGCACCTGCGCCGATGCCCCGGCCTGCAGCGCGCCCAGGCGCGTGGCGGCCGCGAACAGCACGGCGGTCTTGCGCTCGATCACGCGCAGGTAGGTGGCTTCGTCGGTGTCGGGGTTGTGCACGTGCAGCAGCTGCAGCACTTCGCCTTCGGCGATCTGGTTGGTGGCGTCGGCCAGCACGCGCATCACCGGCATGGAATCGAGTTCGACCATCAGCTGGAAACTGCGCGAATACAGGAAGTCGCCGACCAGCACGCTGGGCGCGTTGCCCCACAGCGCGTTGGCGGTCTTGCGGCCGCGGCGCAGGTCGGATTCGTCCACCACGTCGTCGTGCAGCAGGGTGGAGGTATGGATGAATTCGATGATGGCCGCCAGCTGGTGCGGCCCGGCGCCGGTATTGCCCAGCGCGCGCGCCGCCAGCACCGCCAGCATCGGCCGCAGGCGTTTGCCGCCGGCGGCGATGATGTGTTCGGAGATCTGGTTGATCAGCAGCACGTCCGACGCCAGGCGGCTCCGGATGAGCCGGTTCACCGATTCCATCTCACCTGCGGCAAGCGACTGGATCTGGGCGATTCCGGGCAGGGTGGCGCTGTGTGCGGAGGCTGACATGCGCTGATTATAGCGGGATGTCCGCGCAGGTCTCAGCCGGCGGACGCGGCGAACACCCGATAACGGCGCAGTGACAGCCCCACCGGTTCGCCGCGCCGGGGCGTGGGGCCGTCGCCCGAGGGCAGGTCCACTTCCACGCAGCGCGCCTGCCCGGCCAGGCGTGCCTCCAGGATCAGGCGGCCGGCCAGCTTTCGCACCTCCGTCACGACGGCCGCGATGCCCTGGCCGGCCGGCACCACGTCGATGTCGTGCGGCCGGGTGAACAGCGTGGCCGGCCCGGGCGCCGTGCCCGGAGCCGGCAGCCCCGAAGCGCCTGCCGACGCCTGGAACTGGCCGTCCTGGACCGCCCCCAGCAGCTGGTTGCTGCGGCCCAGGAAGTCGTAGACGAAGGGCGTGGCGGGCTCGGCATACACCTGCCCGGGAGCGCCGTCCTGTTCGATCCGCCCTGCGTTCATCACCACCACCCGGTCGGCCAGCTCCAGCGCTTCCTCCTGGTCGTGGGTGACGAACAGGGTGGTGAAGCCGGTTTCCTCGTGGATGCGCCGCAGCCAGCGCCGCAGTTCCACCCGCACCTTGGCGTCCAGGGCGCCGAAGGGCTCGTCCAGCAGCAGCACCGTGGGCTCGATGGCCATGGCGCGGGCCAGCGCCACGCGCTGCTTCTGCCCGCCCGACAGCTGGTCTGGCAGGCGGTTGCGCAGCCCCGACATCTGCACCAGGGCCAGCAGTTCTTCTACTTTGCGGATGATGCCGGCCTTGTCCGGGCGCTGCGACCGCGGCTTGCAGCGCAGGCCGAACGCGATGTTCTCGAATACGCTCAGGTGCGGGAACAGCGCGTAGTGCTGGAACACGAAGCCCACCCGCCGCTCGCGCAGCGACAGCCGCGTGGCGTCGTCGGGCCCGAACAGGATTCGGCCGTCGTCCACCGGCAGCAGGCCCGCGATCAGCCGCAGCAGTGTTGTCTTGCCCGAGCCCGACGGGCCCAGCAGCGCCACCAGCTGCCCCGACGGAATCGCCAGGTCGACCGGATGCAGGGCGGCGGTGTCCCCGAATTGCTTGCCCACGCCTTCGATGCGAATGTCCATGCGGATTCCTTCAGTGTCCCCGGGCGCGGCGCGCCAGCGCGTCGCCGTGGCGCCATTCCAGCCAAATCTTCAGGCCCAGCGTCACCAGCGCCAGCAGCGCCAGCAGCGAGGCCACCGCGAACGCCGCGGCGAAGCTGAATTCGTTGTAGAGAATCTCGACCTGCAGCGGCAGCGTATTGGTGAGGCCGCGGATATGGCCCGACACCACCGACACCGCGCCGAACTCACCCATCGCCCGCGCATTGCACAACAGCACGCCGTACAGCAGCGCCCATTTGATGTTGGGCAAGGTGACGCGCCAGAACATCGTCCAGCCGCTTGCGCCCAGCGATGCGGCGGCTTCCTCCTGGTCCGGTCCCTGCTGCTGCATCAGCGGGATCAGCTCGCGCGCCACGAACGGGAAGGTAATGAAGATGGTCGCGAGCACGATGCCGGGCACCGCGAAGATCACCTTTATCTCGTGCTCGCGCAGCCATCCGCCGAACCAGCCATGCGCACCGAAAAGCAGCACGAACACCAGTCCCGCCACCACCGGCGAAACCGAGAAGGGCAGGTCGATCAGCGTCAGCAGCAGGCGCTTGCCCGGGAAGGTGAACTTGGTGATCGCCCACGCTGCCGCAACGCCGAAAACTGCGTTCGCCGGCACACTGATGGCCGCCACCAACAGGGTGAGCCGCACGGCCGACAGCGTGTCGGGCTGGGTGACGGCCGCGGCATAGGCCAGCCAGCCCTGCCGCAGTGCCTCGACGATCACCACGGCCAGGGGCAGCACCACCAGCAGGCCCAGCAAGGCCATGGCCGCGCCGACCAGCAGGCGGCGCACCCACGCCGGTTCGACCGTCGGGTCACGGAAGACGTCAGGTGCGCTGGCCACGGGCAAGCCTCCTTTCCAGCAGGTTGATGGCGAACAGAATCACGAAGGAGAGGCCCAGCATCAGCGTCGCCACCGCCGTCGCGCCGGCGTAGTTGAACTCTTCCAGCCGGATCACGATCAGCAGCGGAGCGATCTCGGAAACATAGGGAAGATTGCCGGCGATGAAGATCACCGAACCGTACTCGCCCACGCCGCGCGCGAACGCCAGGGAGAAGCCCGTTACCATCGCCGGCAGCAGCTGCGGCAGCACCACTCGCCACAGCGTGGTGATTCGCCCCGCACCCAGGGACGCCGCCGCTTCTTCATGCTCGCGATGCAGCGCCTCCAGCACCGGCTGCACCGTGCGCACGGTGAAGGGCAGGCCGATGAACACCAGGGCCACGACGATGCCCAGCGGCGCATAGGCCACCTTCAGGCCGATGGGCTCCAGCCACTGCCCCAGCCAGCCGTTGCCGGCGTAAAGCGCCGTCAGCGCAATGCCGGCCACCGCCGTGGGCAGCGCGAAGGGCAGGTCCACCAGCGCGTCGGCCAGGCTGCGCCCGGGGAAGCGATAGCGCACCAGCACCCAGGCAATCAGTCCACCCGCCACCACGTTGAACAGCGCCGCCGCCAGCGCGGTGCCAAAGCTCAGCTTCAGCGCCAGCATCACCCGCTCGTCGTTGAGCACCTGCCACCAGCCGGCCAGGCCCAGGCCTGCGGCGTGCCAGACCAGCGCCAGCAGCGGCAGCAGCACGATCAGGCCCAGCCAGGCCAGGCTGAGGCCGAGCGTCAGCCCGAACCCCGGCAGGGGCCCGGACTGGCGCAGGCTGGCGGCAAGGCCTCGTGCCACGGCTCAGCGTCCCGTGCGGTAGATGCGGTCGAAGGTGCCGCCATCGTCGAAGTGCACCTTCTGTGCGTTCTTCCAGCCGCCGAAGGCGCCGTCGATGGTGACCAGCGGCACCTTGGGGAACAGCGCCAGCGCGGCCGCATCCACTTTCCCCGGCAGCGCCGGGCGGTAGAAGTGCTTGGCGGCCAGCTGCTGCCCGCGGTCGGTGAACAGGAAGTCCAGGTAAGCCTGGGCCACGTCGCGCGTTCCGCGGCGGTCCACCACCTTGTCCACGATCGCCACCGGCGGTTCGGCCAGGATGCTTACGCTGGGTATGACGATCTCGAAGCCCTTGCCGCCCGCTTGCTTCAGGGACAGGTGCGCTTCGTTTTCCCAGGCCAGCAGCACGTCGCCGATGCCCCGGTTGACGAAGGTGGTGGCGGAGCCGCGCGCGCCGGTGTCCAGAACCGGCACGTTGGCGAACAGTCGCGTCAGGTAGTCCAGCACCTTGGCGCTTTCCCGGTACTCACCGCTGGCCCAGGCCCAGGCGGCGAGATAGTTCCAGCGCGCGCCGCCCGAGGTCTTGGGGTTGGGCGTGATCACCGAGACACCGGGCTTGGCCAGGTCACCCCAGTCGCGGATGCCCTTCGGGTTGCCCTCGCGCACCAGGAACACGATGGTGGACGTGTAGGGCGAGCTGTTGTGCGGCAGCCGCGACTGCCAGCTCGCCGGCAGCAGCTTGGCCTTGTCGGCGATGGCGTCGATGTCATAGGCCAGCGCGAGCGTCACCACGTCTGCCTCCAGGCCGTCGATCACTGACCGCGCCTGCTTGCCCGAGCCGCCGTGCGAGGCCTGCACCTGCAGCGTGTCGCCGGTCCTGGACTTCCAGTCAGCGGCGAACTCGGCGTTGAGTTCCGAGTAGAACTCGCGCGTCGGGTCGTAAGACACATTGAGCAGGGTCACGTCCTTGGCGGCTGCGGGGCCGGCGGCAAGTGTCAGGACGCTGGCCAGCAGGGTGGCTGCGGTTCGGTGCATGGGTAGGTCCTGGCGTGGAGGGGTTCACGGGGGCGGGGAGGTGTGACGTTAGCGGGGAACCGGGCCAGGGTGGAAGGGACTCGCACGGCGCACGGGCCCCCGGGGTCGACATGATTCACGGCGAAGCTAGGGGGATTCGCGTCGGGGCACCACTGATGGCTGGTCATCAGGCGATGCTTGACCGGAATAAGGCCGACGCTTAGCGGTAAATGATTGGAATTCCTACGTTTTACCGGGGCTGGGGCCGAGTGGGCGGGAGCTGGCTATAATCCAATGTCGGCCCACCACCCACCCATCCAAGGAAGCGCCATGGCCCGCGGCATCAACAAAGTGATCCTGGTCGGAAACCTCGGCAACGACCCCGAGGTGCGCTATGCCCAGTCCGGCAGCGCCATCACCACCATTTCCGTGGCCACCAGCGAAAGCTGGAAGGACAAGGACGGCAACCAGCAGGAGCGCACCGAGTGGCACCGCGTGAAGGCCTTCGGCAGGCTGGCCGAGATCATGGGCGAATACCTCAAGAAGGGCCGCCAGGTTTACATCGAGGGCTCCCTGCGCACCGAGAAGTACACCGACAAGAACGGCGTTGAGAAATACGCCACCGACATCATCGCCGACGAGATGCAGATGTTGGGCGGCATGGGTGAAGGCGGCGGCGGTGGTGGTGGCGGTGGTGGCCAGCGCGGCGGCGGTGAGCGCAGCGAGCGCCCGGCGCGTCCGTCCGGCGGCGGCGGTGGCGGCGATCGCAGCGGTGGTGGCGATCGCGGCGGCCAGCGCGGCGGCGGCGACTACGGCTCGCGCTCCGGCGGCGGCTCGTCCGCGCCCCCGGCCCGCAACGACGAACCGTTCCCGGACGACGACATCCCGTTCTGATCGCGCTGCCCGCGTTCGCGTACTCCCCCCAACGCGGTTCATACAGGGCAACTGACCCGGAGCAGTGATGCAGACTTGGCTGGTTACCGGCGGCGCCGGTTTCATAGGTGGCAATTTCGTTCTCGACGCCGTGCGGCGCGGCGTCAAGGTGGTGAACCTCGACGCCCTGACCTACGCCGGCAACCTCGATACGCTTTCTTCCCTGGACGGCGATGCCGGGCACGTGTTCGTGCACGGCGACATTGGCGACGCCGCGCTGGTGGCGCGCCTGCTGGCCGAGCACCGGCCCTGCGCCATCGTCAATTTCGCGGCCGAAAGCCACGTTGATCGCTCGATCGACGGCCCTGCCGCGTTCGTGCAGACCAACGTGGTGGGCACCCTCGCATTGCTGGAGTGCGCGCGCGACTACTGGCGCAGCCTGGAAGGCGCGGCCAAGGCCGCCTTCCGCTTCCTGCACGTGTCCACCGACGAGGTGTACGGCTCGCTGGGCGACACCGGCAAGTTCACCGAAACCACGCCGTTTGCGCCCAACTCGCCGTATTCGGCGTCCAAGGCCGCGTCCGACCACCTGGTGCGCGCCTTCCACCACACCTACGGGCTGCCGGTGCTCACCACCAACTGCTCGAACAACTACGGTCCCTACCAGTTCCCGGAAAAGCTGGTGCCGCTGATCATCCAGAAGGCGATGGCCGGCGACCCGCTGCCGGTTTACGGCGACGGGCTGAACGTGCGCGACTGGCTGTTCGTCACCGATCACTGCGCGGCCATCCGCCGCGTGCTGGAAGCCGGTCGCGTGGGCGAAACCTACAACGTCGGCGGCGACGCCGAGCGCGAGAACCTGCACGTGGTGAAGACCATCTGTTCGCTGCTCGACGCCCGATCGCCGCGCGCCGACGGCCTGCCGCGCGAATCGCAGATCACCTTCGTCAAGGACCGCCCCGGCCACGACCGCCGCTACGCCATCGACGCGGGCAAGATCCAGGGCGAACTGGGCTGGCAGCCCACCGTCAGCTTCGAACAGGGCATGGCCGCCACCGTCGACTGGTACCTCGCCCATGGCGATTGGGTCGGTCGCGTGCTGGACGGAAGCTATCGGCTTGAGCGCATCGGACAGGAGTCCTGACATGGCACGCAAGGGAATCATCCTGGCCGGAGGCTCCGGCACGCGGCTGTACCCGATCACGCAGTCGGTCAGCAAGCAGCTGCTGCCGGTGTACGACAAGCCGATGATCTACTACCCGCTCAGCGTGCTGATGCTGGCGGGCATCCGCGAAGTCCTGATCATCAACACGCCGCACGAACAGGAGCTGTTCAAGCGCCTGCTGGGCGACGGCTCGCAGTGGGGCATGCAGATCCAGTACGCGGCGCAGCCCAGCCCCGATGGCCTGGCCCAGGCGTTCCTGATTGGCCGCGAGTTCCTGGACGGCCAGCCCAGCTGCCTGGTGCTGGGCGACAACATTTTCCACGGCACCGGGCTGACCAAGCTGCTGCAGCGCGCCGGTGCGCGCGAGCAGGGCGCCACGGTGTTCGGTTACTGGGTCCGCGATCCCGAGCGCTACGGCGTCGCCGATTTCGACGCCACCGGCAAAGTGGTGGGCCTTGAGGAAAAGCCGGCCCAGCCCAAGTCCAACTACGCGGTCACCGGCCTGTACTTCTACGACAGTCGCGCCAGCGATTTCGCGGCCGAGCTCAAGCCCTCGCCGCGCGGCGAACTCGAGATCACCGACCTCAACCGCCGCTACCTCGAGGAAGGCGGCCTGCACCTGGAGCCGCTGGGCCGCGGCTACGCCTGGCTCGATACCGGTACCCACCAGTCGCTGCTGGAGGCGTCCAACTTCATCGAGACCATCGAGGCCCGGCAGGGCCTGCGCGTGTGCTGCCCGGAGGAAATCGCCTGGGAGAACGGCTGGATCAACGATGCCCAGCTGCAGTCGCTGGCGCAGCCGCTGGCCAAGAGCGGCTACGGCGAGTACCTGCTGTCGCTGGTGTCGCGCGGAGTCGTGGGGGGTAATTGATTTGCCCCCAGCGGGCCCGCGGGGGGATAATAGAGCCGGCGGGGGTGGGGGGTGGACGCGGGGTTTTTT
>NZ_JAIBFH010000277.1 GCF_019459675.1 Arenimonas sp. | reverse complement strand
CCCCCGCCCCGCCCCCCCCCCCCCCCCGGCCGTCGGTCACTGGCTGACGGTGTTTTCTTCCAGGCGGTCGCGGAAATCCACCAGCGGCGGGCCGGCGGAAGCCGAGCGGCCCTCGAAGATGGCGCGCGGGGTGGTGTTGCGGCCGTAGGCGCGCTGGTTGGCCTTGTGGTCGATGCTCAGCACCGCGCCGTCCAGGGCCACGCCGGCGAACAGGCCGCGGGCGCGGGAATAGCTGTAGATCTCGGCCTTGAGCTGTTCATCCGTGCTGGCCTGGGCGCTGCGGCCCACCGGGCCGGCGGCCACGCTGGCGTCGGCGCCCAGGGTGAACTTGCCGTTGACGATGTTGTCCACGCCGCGCGGGCTGCGGAACACCAGGATCACGTCCGAGGACTGCACGCCGGCCTGGAAGCCGATGCTGCCGCCGGTGATGGTGACGAAGCTGGGGTTGGACCAGGTGCCGTCGGCGCTGCGCACCGAGATCAGGCCCTTGCCGCGGCGGCCCCCCAGGATCAGGCCGGCCTTCACCACGTCCGGCAGCACGGCGATGGCGTGGGCTTCCTCGAACATCTTCGAGGGCACGGAGGTTTCCGGGATGCGCATGATCTCGGCGAGCACGCGCGCGGCGTCATTGGCCTTGGTGTCTTCCTTGACCCCGGCCTGGGCCGGACCGGCGAATGCCAGGGCCAGGGCGAGGGCGGTGGCGATCAGGGTGGAAAAACGATTCATCGGGTGTCTCCGGATATAGCGTCTTTGCGAGTATGGCCGCGGGCCATGAACCGGGCGTGAGCCGCGCCTTCATTCGGGCGATGATAGTTTGAGCAAAGCAGACAAGGACAGTTCCGCATGAGCCAGACCTTCCGCGACTCCCCCAAAACCACCGGACCGGGCCGAACCGCCGTGCTGGTGGTGAACCTGGGCACGCCCGACGCCGCCACCCCGGCGGCAGTGCGCCGCTACCTGGCCCAGTTCCTGCACGACTACCGCGTGGTCGAACTGACGCGCTGGCTGTGGTGCCCGATCCTGCACGGCGTCATCCTGCCGCTGCGGGCGCGCCGGGTGGCCCGCAACTATGCGTCGGTGTGGATGGCCGAGGGCTCGCCGCTGCTGGTGCTGACCCGCCGGCTGGCGCAGGCCCTGCAGCACGCGCTGCCGGACGTGCCGGTGCGCATGGCGATGCGCTATGGCAACCCGTCCATTTCCTCGGTGCTGCGCACCCTGGAGGCCGAGGGCATGACCCGCCTGCTGGTGCTGCCGCTTTACCCGCAGTACTCGGCCAGCACCAGCGCTACCGTGCTGGACGCGGTGAACGAGGAAATTTCGACCTGGCGGCGCGTGCCCGAACTGCGGTTCATCGCCGACTACCACGACGACAGCGGCTGGCTGGATGCGATGGAAGCGCGCATCCGCTCGCACTGGGACCTCAAGGGGCGCCCGGACAAACTGATGTTTTCCTTCCACGGCCTGCCGCAGCGCTTCGAGCGCGCCGGCGACCCCTATCCGCGCCAGTGCGAGGCCGGCGCGGCCGCCCTGGCGGCGCGCCTGGAGTTGTCCCCCGACCAGTGGCTGATGACCTACCAGTCGCGCTTTGGCCGCGAGGCCTGGCTGCAGCCTTACACCGACAAGACCCTGGAGGCGCTGGGCAAGCAGGGCATCAAGACCATCGACGTGGTGTGCCCGGGCTTTGCGGTGGACTGCCTGGAAACGCTGGAAGAAATCGCGGTCGAGAACAACGAGGTGTTCCGCCATGCCGGCGGCGGCGAACTGCGCTACATCAGCGCCCTGAACGACGAGCCGGGGCACGTGGCCGCGCTGGCTGGCCTCACCCACCGCCACCTGCTGGGCTGGCCGCACTGATGCCGATGGGCCTGCGTGAGATATCCCTGGCGTCGGCGCGGGGCGAACTGGCCGCGCTGCGTGGCGGTACCCCGGGGGGTCCACCGCTGCTGTGCCTGCACGGCTGGCTGGACAACGCCGCCAGCTTCCTGCCGCTGGCGCCGCACCTGGCGCAATTCGACCTGGTGGCGCTGGACCTGCCGGGACACGGCGCATCGGCGCATCGGGCGCCGGGCTACGACTACGCCTTCGCCGACTGGGTGCACGACGTGCTGGACGCGATGGATGCCCTGGGCTGGGCACAGGCCGACCTGCTGGGGCATTCGATGGGCGGGGCGATCGCGTCGGCGGTGGCCGCAGCCGCGCCGGCGCGCGTGCGGCGGCTGGCGCTGGTGGAGGCGCTGGGCCCGATCTCGGGCGAGCCGGCCCAGGCCGGGCAGCGGCTGCGCGACGCGGTGGCCGCGCGCCGGGCCATGGCGCCGCGACCGCCGCGCGTGATTCCCGACCTGGACGCCGCGGTGGCGGCCCGCCTGGCGGCCAGCCGCATGACGCCCGAGGCCGCGCGCCTGATCGTCCAGCGCAACCTGCGGCCCGTCGAAGGGGGCCACGCCTGGCGCAGCGACCCGCGCCTGACCCTGCCCAGCGCGCTGCGCATGGCCGAAGCCACGGTGCAGTCACTGCTGCGGTCGATTGAAGCGCCGGTGCTGGTGATCGCGGCGGACCCGTCGCCGCCCTACTTTCCGGCGGCCGTGCGCGAAGCGCGGCTGGCCTGCCTGGCCGATGGCCGGGTGCAGGTGTTCGAAGGCGGCCACCACCTGCACATGGAGCAGGCGGCGCGCGTGGCGGCGCCGCTGCTGGCGTTCCTGCGCTAGGGCTGCTGCTTGGCCTGCAGGCTCATCGACAGGCTGCTGCCGCCTTCGCCGTTGTCGGCCATGTTCACCAGCAGGCTGCGGCCTTCCTTCTCGAAGCCCAGCATGGACGCGTCGGCGCCCTGCATGGACATCGTTTCCTTCCAGCCCTGGTTGGCCTGGCCGGACTTGATGGCGTTGAACAGGCCGGACGAGGACTGCGGCACTTCCATCACCACCGACGTGGTGGCGCCCATGGTCATCAGCGACACCACTTTGTAGGTGCCCGGCAGGGTGATGTCGGTCGGGAAATCGTTGGGCAGCACCAGGTCGTCGCCGGTGCTCTGCCGCATCTCGCCGTCCGGCGTCTTGATGACGACGGTGCTCCCGCCGTCCTGGATGTCGATGTCGGCGTTTTCGCCGCCGCTGGCTTCCAGGGCTTTCTCGGCGAGGGTTTCAGCGGCGTTTTCCTGCATCTTGCCGCAGGCTGAAAGCGCCAGCGTCAATGCCGCCACGGCGACAAGGGGGTGGCAACGGGGCATCGGGGGTCTCCTGGGCGGGCCGCGCAGGTGGGCCCTTCAAGCGATAAAACGGGCAAGTTGGCCCTTCAAGGACATTCCGTCGCTGCGCAGGTAGGTCCGCTCGTCACGCCATCGCGGCCAGCGGGACTCCACTTCGCGCCAGAAACGCGGCGAATGATCGGCGTGTATCAGGTGGCAAAGCTCATGCACCAGCACGTACTCGAAAGCCGCCGGCCGACCCAGCACCAGCGACAGGTCCAGCGACAGCGCGTCGCTGGGGCTCAACGATCCCCACAGCGACGACAGTGGCCGCAGCTTGAACGACATCGGCGCGCGCGGCAGGCCGGGCAGGTAGCGCGGCAGCCAGGCGCCCAGGTCCTGGCGCGCCTGCTGGGTGTAGAAGTCGCGCAGCGCGGACTTGAGCTGGGCGTCGCTGGCGCGGTCGGGCAGCTGCAGCACCACGCCTTCGTCGCGCAGTTCGGCCCGGGCGTAGCGCCCTTCACGCCAGTGAAGCGGCACGCTCTGGCCGCGCAGCGGCAGGGATGGCTCGACGCCCCGCTGCAGGGGCAGGGCCGAAACGCCGGGCTGGCGATCAAGCTGGTGGGCCAGCCAGTGGCGATGTTCGTGCAGGAAGGCCAGCGCGGCGCGCTCGGACACGCTGCGCGGCAGCGTCAGGCGCGCGCCCTTTTCCGACACGATCAGCCGCAGCCGGCGCGAGCGCGCGTCGCGCACCCAGCGCACGTCCACCTGGCGACCGTCGGCCAGCGCCAGCGGCCGGATGTCAGGCGGCGCCGGCTTGTCGGGGGTGGGGCGCGCGAGGCGGAAGAACATGGCGTCCAGCATGCCGTGCCGGGCGGCCGCCGCAACCGGCCGCCCCGCCACCAGCCGCCGCGGGGGGCGCCCCCCCCCCCCC
>NZ_JAIBFH010000270.1 GCF_019459675.1 Arenimonas sp. | reverse complement strand
GCCGTGCTTTCCAGCCGCTGTACTATAATAAGTCCTGCTTGACCCGCACTCCTAACTAACGCGGCCGGGCCACCACGGTGTAGGCCTGGTCGCCGCAGACGGCTTCGGCACACTGGGTGAACCGCGACAGCTCGGCGCGCTCGTCGAAGACGTTCTTGATGTAGAAGTCCACGTCCCAGTTGCCGCGGCCGAAGCCGGCCGTGAGGTCGAACAGCGTGTAGGCATCCAGGTCGCCCAGGATGGCGCGCTCGGCCGTGCGCAGGTCGGTGCTGCGTTCGCCTTCGTGCAGCAGCTGGCCCTGGACATGCGCCTCGAACGAGCCGACGTCGAAGGTGTAGCGTGCGGTGAGGTTGCCCTTGAAGTCGGCCGTTATCGGCAGGCGGGTGCCTTGCGGTGCCAGCGGCGCGGCGCAGTCGGTTTCAGGCTTGCCGTTGGCGTCGGTGAATCCGCAGTAGTTCTCGCTAAGCTCGGCGTCGTACAGGGCGACGCCGCCCGACAGGCGCAGGTTGTAGGTGGCCGCCCAGCTGATGTCGGCCTCGATGCCGCGGATGCGCGCCTGGTTGGCGTTCTTGATTTCGGTGAGGCCGTTCTGGCCGAGGATGGCGAACTGGAAGTCGTCCCATGACTGTTCGAACACCGCACCGTTGAAGGTCAGGCGGCCGTCGGCCCAGCGCGACTTCCAGCCCAGCTCCCAGTTGGTGAGGTAATCGGAAACGTACGGGTCCAGCGTGCCGCGCCGGTTGATGCCGCCCGGACGATAGCCCTCCGACCAGGTGCCGTACACCATCACGTCGTCATTGAGCTGGTAGCTGAGATTGAACTTGCCGATCGAGTCGTTCTCCTGCACCGACTTGTTGAACACCTCGCAGGGCGCATTCGGATACGGCGGCAGGTTCTGGGTGTTGCAGGCGCCTTCGCCGTAGGTCGGATTGGACACGTAGCCGTCGTTGAAGCCGAAGTAGCCGCGCAGGCTGTTGTCGACCTCGAAGAAGCGCATGCCGGCCGTGGCCGTCAGTCGATCGGTGAAGTCGAACGACACCTCGCCGAAGAAGGCCTGGTCCTTGTCCTGGCGCTGCTGGCGGGTAAGCCAGATGGTGTCTTCCCAGCCGGTGACCGACAGCGAGTCGGCCAGGCCGTCGACGCGATAGCGCTCCTGGATGTCATTGTCCTGGTCCTGCCAGAACACGCCGGCGACGAAGCGCAGGCGGTTTTCCGCCGGTGAGGCGATGCGCAGTTCGTGGCTCTGCTTCTTGTAGCCGTTGGCGGACTGGATGTACTGCGACGGATTGATCAGGTCGCCGTTGTCGTCGTAGAAGTAGGTGCCGTAGCCGAACAGCGTGTCGTACCAGTACGCGTAGTCGCTGTAGTCCGATTCGGTGTCGAGGTCGCGGTCCAGGTGCGCATAGGCGTAGGTGACGTCGAAGTTGCCGATGCGGCCCTGCACGGTCAGCGCCGACTGGGTCCAGCGATCCTCGGCGGTCTGCGGGTAGAACTGGGTGGTCTCGAGCTCGCCCACGTCAGGATCCACGCCGAAGCTGCCGTTGATGTCCTGGCGCTGGGTGATCACGCTGGGCGTGATGGTCCAGTTGTCGTTGAGGTCGATCTGCAGTGCGGCGCGGGCACCGGTGGTGTTGCTGTAGTTGAAATCGTCCTGCGCCCGGTCGGCGTTGTCGATGGTGATGCCCGATGTCGGGAACGTGCGTTCGCCGAACACGTTGTCGATGTAGCCGGCATCGTCGCGGTCCCAGCCCACCAGCCGGATGGCGGCATTCTCGCTGATCGGCAGGTTGATGAAGCCCTCGGCGACGTGGCCGGTGCCACCGTCGCTGATCGAATTGAGCTCCAGGCCGTAGCCGGCCGCGAAACCGGAAGCGTCGGGCTTGTTGGTGATGATGCGGATCGTGCCCGCCTGCGAGCTGGCGCCGTACAGCGTGCCCTGCGGGCCGGCCAGCGCTTCCACGCGCTGGATGTCGTAGGGGTGCAGGTCGATGGCGCCGCGGATGGTGGTCACCGGCTGCTCATCCACGTACACGCCCACGGTGGGCAGCGGGCCGGAGTGGTTGCCGTCGCCGCCGCTGGCCACGCCGCGCATGTAGACCTGGAAGTTGCTGGGCACTTCGCCCAGGCGCTGGAACGACACGCTGGGGAACTGCGTGGCGATGTCCTGGAAGTCGGTGACGTGCAGTTCGTCGAGCTGTTCAGTGCCTAGAACCTGGATGCTGATGGGCACCTTCTGCAGGTTCTCGCTGCGCTTTTGCGCGGTCACGGTCACTGCTTCGAGCACCGGCGCTTCCTCGCTGGAAGCCTGCTGGGCCCATGCGCTGCTGCTGATGGCCAGGACGATGGCGGTGGCCAGCGCTCCCCGCGCCAGCCCTGCCCTGCTGCCAGGCTTGATTCTGCCTTTCATTGCACTCTCCCCATGGTGTTTCATTGGACGGCATGCGGGGCCACCGCCGGTTCAGGCGGAGGCTCCGGGTAGGTTTGAATCGCGGGCCCCAGCGCGTTCGTCAACTCGCCCAGCCAGGGTTGGAAGTGGCGCCATTGGTCCAGGCCCTCGCGGTAGATCGGCTGGCGCACCTGTTCGGAGCTGGCGGTGCGCACGGGCCGGTCGTTCTCGAAGAAGCGAAGGCAGGCCGGGTCGAACGGCAGGCCGCAGTACTGAAGCAGCGTGCGCACCTGGGCCTCGGTGTCTTCCACCAGGTGTTCGTACACCACGCGATGCACGCGGCCCGGCAGCACCTGGTCGAAGTGCGCCATCAGCGACAGGTAGTCGCGGTAATAGCGGCCGATGTCCGCCAGGCCGTAGCTGAAGTTCTGGCCGCGGGCGAAGTATTGCTTGTAGCCCGAGAAACAGCAGGCCATCGGGTGCCTGCGCACGTCCACGATGCGGGCGTTGGGCAGCATCAAGTGGATCAGGCCGACGTGGAAGAAGTTGTTGGGCATCTTGTCGATGAAGTGCGGCGCGCCGGTCTTGCGCTGCACGCGGGTGCGATCGAGGTAGCGTTCGCCCAGTTCGCGCAGCTGTCCGGCGTCCAGCGTGGCCAGCACGTCGTGGTAGGAACCGCCGCGGACGTCGGCGCCCTGCCGACGCAGGTCGTGGGTGAGCGCGATCACTTCCGGCAGCTCCATCGTGCCTTCCACCGACGGGTGGCTGGAGAGGATCTGTTCCACCAGGGTGGAGCCAGATCGCGGCAGGCCCACGATGAAGATGGGGTCGGCCGCCGTGCTGCCGACGCCGCTGCGTGAGGCCAGGAACTCCGGCGTGAACAGCTCGCGCGACCGGCGCACGCGCAGCGTGGCGTCGTCGGCGCGATACGGCAGCGCCTGCCGGCGGATGTCGTTGCCCTTCTTGTAATGGTCGAACGCCGGCGGATAGTCGCCGGCGTCCTCGTAGGCCTTGCCCAGTGCGAACTCGAACTGGCTGCGCTGCTCGGCGTCGAGGTCTTCGCGCATGAGCTGGGCGAGCATGGCGCTGATGTCGGCCGGCTCGAAGCGGAAGGTCTTGAGGTTGGCCAGGCTCCAGTACGCCTCGCCGAAGCCCGGATCCAGCGCGATGGATCGGCGGTAGGCGGCGATGGCGCGTTCGCGCAGGCCGGCTGTCTTGAGGGCATGGCCCTGGCTGAGCCAGATCCGGCCGTGGTCGGGATACTCGGCCAGCAGGCCGTCATAAAGTTCGATCGCCGGCAGGTAATCGCCCACCCGACACAGCACCACGGCCTTGAGGTTGCGGGCACCGGGGTTGCCAGGTTCGTCGGCGAGCAGGTGCTCGATCTGGGCCAGGGCAGGCTCGGGCTTGTTGGCACGGTGCAGCACCATGGCGTAGTTCTGGCGGGCCGCCTGGAAGCCGGGCGCCAGTTCGAGGCAGCGGGCCAGCAGAGTCTCGGCATCGTCCAGGCGCCCCAGGCGCGCCGCGACCTCGGCCAACATGCGGATGGCGGCGACGTCGGTCGGGTGTTCGAGTAGCAGTGAGCGCAGCAGTCGTTCCGCTTCAGGGATCTGGTTGGCGGTGAGTGCGTCGGCCGCCGCCATCAGCCGGGGGTCGCCCGCGGCGTGACGGATATGCATCGATTGCGCGCGGTCGGCCGCGGCGGCGTCGCCGATTGCGCTCAGGTGATCAGCCAGGGCGCGCCAGGCGTGAGGGTGCGCGGGCGACAGGGCGAGGCCGCGTTGCAGCCAGCCCAGGGCCGCGTCACCACGGCCTGCGCGTCCGAGCATCAGGCCAAGCTCCACCTGGGCCGCGCCCCATCCGGGCAGCTTGTGCACCAATGCCTGCAGTGTGGCGGTGGCTACCTCGCGGCGACCGCAGGCTTCTGTGGCCAGTGCGTTCAGAAGCAGGGCCTGCGGCTGCGGGCCGACCACGCGGATGATTTCCTCGGTCTGCGCCATCGCCAGCGACGGTGACCGCTCCAGCAGCCGAGCGGCGTGAGCCAACGACTGGGCCAAGGTGGCCGACGGGCCTTCGGCGACGCTCACGGTATACGCGCCTTCGTGCCGGACAGCTCCACGCTTCGATCCTGGGCGGCCTTTGGCCGGGTTCGGGTCAATGCGGGGCCGGCACCACCACGGTGCGACTTTCACCGCTTCAACTGTGACCGTTAGATAACACGCCACTTCAGGCTTGTCGACGCGGCGTGAAGATCTCTGGAGACGCCCGGTAGGGGTCCACCGGAGCAGCCCCGGCCAGCCATTGCCCCGGCTCACGGGTCCGGACCTGACGGACCACCGCATCCTTGGGCAAAGCCACCGAGCCGATGCTCTAGCCGCCTCTGTGATGGTAAAGGCGTCCCCAAGGAGTCCCGACCATGCGCCCTGTTGCTTGCTTGCTGCTACTTACCGGTCTGAGCACGTTGGCGGCCTGTTCACGAGGCCTGGACGTCGAGATCCCGAACAACGACAGTGCGGCCCTGGTTGAGGCCATCCGCCTGGCGAACGCCAGCCCGGGCCACGACACCGTGCGACTGGCACGAAACGGCCTGTATATCCTCACAAAGGAAGTGCAGGCGGGGCTTCTGCTTCCGGTGCTCGGCGGGGAACTTACCATCGAGGGCAACTACGCCGAAATCCGCGGCTACGCCGCAGGCCCCGCTGCCCTGGTCGAAGTCAGCCAGGATGCCCAGGTCGTGATGCGGAACCTGTTGCTGGCCGAAGGAACGGAGGGAGCCTTGAGAAACTACGGCGACCTTCGCCTGGAGCGCGTCGCGATCGTCGACAGCTCGGTGGACCATATGCCGGCGATCGTCCTCAACCACGGGCATCTGGAGGCCAAGGACAGTCAAATCGCCTTCAACCTGCTGCTGGCAACGCGCCGCGATTCGGGCACGGTGCTCAACTACGGCGAAATCTTGCTGGAAAACTCCCGAATCCACGACAACCGGGCCCTCGGCCGCCAGCCCAGCGTGGCGGTGTCGGGCGGCATCCTCAACTTCGGCAGCGTGAAGGTCGACGGCCTGGTTCTCGACAACAACACGATGGACGCCGAAGACGGCCCGCTGCTGAGCTTCGGCGGCATTCTCAACCTCGGCAATGGACGGGTTAAGGAAGGTCTGAACAACTCCCCCCGTTGCGGGCGACAATAGCGCGACCTGAATTGGATGACGATCGATGCAACTGACGTTCGGTGATGCCGAAGGCCTGGGCCAGCGCAAGCGGACCCGCAAGGAGATCTTCCTGGCGGAGATGGAGCAGGTGGTGCCGTGGAATGCGCTGCTGAAGCTGATCGAGCCGCACTATCCGAAGATGGGCCGTCCCGGCCGGCAGCCCTATGCGGTCGCGACGATGCTGCGCATCCACTTCCTGCAGCAGTGCTACGCGCTCAGTGATCCGGCCATGGAAGAGGCGCTGTACGACACGGCGGTGCTGCGGCGATTCGCCGGCCTCAGCGGGCTGGACAACATTCCCGACGAGACCACGATCCTCAACTTCCGTCGGCTGCTGGAAACGCACGAACTTGCGCCGCAGCTCCTGGAGCGGGTGAACGCGCACCTGGCCCGCAAGGGCCAGAGCTTGCGTGCGGGCACGATCGTGGACGCCACGATCATCGCGGCGCCGAGTTCGACCAAGAACAAGGACGGCCAGCGCGACCCGCAGATGCAGCAGACGAAGAAGGGCAACCAGTGGCACTTCGGGATGAAGGTGCACATTGGCGTGGACGAGGAGTCGGGCCTGGTGCACCACGTGGAGTGCACGGCGGCGAACGTGGCCGACGTGACGCAGGTGCACAAGCTGCTGCACGGCCGTGAGGACACGATCAGCGGCGACAGCGGCTACACCGGTGCGGACAAGCGCGAGGAACTGCAGCAGGTGCAGGCCGCGTTCCGGATCGCGGAGAAGCCGTCGAAGCTGCGGGCGATCAAGAACACGCGCGAGCGCAAATACGCCGAGCGCTGGGAGCACTTCAAGGCCAGCGTGCGGGCGAAGGTGGAGCACCCGTTCCGGGTGGTGAAGCGGCAGTTCGGCTACACCAAGGTGCGCTACCGCGGCTTGGCGAAGAACGCGGCGCAGGTACTGACATTGTTCGCGTTGTCGAACCTGTGGATGGCGCGACGACGCTTGTTGCTGCCGGCGGGGTAAATCCGCCTGGTGGACGGGGAAACCCGTCGCAAACCGCCAGAAATGGCGCAAAAGTGATCATATCCAGATCGATCAGGCGCCTTGGCGCGCAAATCCAAGCATCAGAGCGCTTTGTTCAGACCTTCCCTAAGGGAGGAGACGGGCTTCTAGTCTAAGGAATTCTTAGTATCCACGCAGGTTTCGAGCTACCACCCTCTAGAGCGTCCCGCCGCCCTTGGGTCTGCTCGTGCCTCATGCCAAAGCCTCACCTCCCCGTAATCCCGTGCCTCAGCGGCTATCGGACGCCCGCATCGGGGCCGGATTATCACAAAAGGCCCTGGGAATCCTTGCGGGACTGGATCCATCCGTCGCCAGCCCTAGGATCAACCAGTACGAGCGGGGCGTGCACGTCCCCTCGTTTCCGGTGCTGGTCGCCATCTCGCGAATTTTGGATGTGCCGGTAGCGTACTTCTATTGCCAAGAGGACGACGCGGCCGCAGTACTACTCGCCTACGGTCGGGCATCGGTGACCGCCCAGGGCAAAGTCCGAAAAGCTTTGGGCTTGGAATAGGTCGCACGGGAATCCGCTGGGCGCGGCCGCAATACGGACGAGGGAACCCACCCATCGAGTCAGGCGCGAACCGCTCACAACCTAGTCGCCTGCACCATGTGGCGCGATCGCGCCGCCCTGAGTACAGGTGGCGGCAGAACTTTCTCGAACGTCGATTAGGGCAGCTTATCGGGGCCAGGTCACATCGGCGTCACGTCGCCGACATCCTCAGCGGCCAGGGCAGGGCCGGTCAAGCTGTGGGCGCCCAAACGCGCAAGGTTTCACAAACGCGTGTGATCACCTTCGTCTTAGTGACTGTTGGGCGCTCGGGGTGAGTCCTGTGTGGCGGTCGCCGCGGCGGCAGGCCGCTCAAAGGGCCAGCGCAGTTGCGCGCCATAGGCGGTCGGGAAGGTCCGGTCCCGCAAGCCGACCTCGCCGGCGACCACCCCGTTAGGCCGATCGTGGAACGTGCGACCCAGATGGTCCCACAGCATCCAGAACTCCCCGAAGTTGACCTGTGCGTCCTCGTACTCGCGCTTGTGGTGCCAACGATGAATCTCGGCCACCCCCAGCACATAGCGCAGGGGCCCCATACGGTAGTCGAGGTTGGCGTGCTGGAAGGCCAGGTGCACGGCGAGCAGCGTGAGCCAGGCGCTGATGATGACCGGGGGCGCGCCCGAGGCCACGCCCACCAGCAGACCGGGGCTGGCCAGCAGCATGGCGCTCAGCGGATGACGCCGCTCGCCGTTGAGCCAGTAAAGACGTTCAGAGCTGTGGTGTGGGGCGTGCAGGCGCCACATCCACCCGACGTAGTGGCTCGCCCGGTGCATCAGATACAGCCCCAGGTCCATCACCGCGCCGGCGAGCAGCACCTGCGCCCACGTCGGCCACGCGTCCGGCCAGACCGAGGGCAGATCCACACGCAGCGCATTGAGCGCGAACGCGGTGCCGGCCAGCACGGCCAGATTCACCAGCGCATGGGCGATGTCGGTGGCGAGATCGTCGTGATCCTCCAGCCAGGCGCGCTGGTAGGGGATCACCCATTCCAAGGCGGCCACCACCGTCATCGCCACCAAGGCGACGGCCGCCAACCCGGGCCATTGCCAAGCCGGGCGGGCCACGATCTCCATCACCGCCCAGAAACTCAGGCCAAACACGACCGGATAGGCCGTCACGCGTAGCAGGGACCGGATCATTGTTGCTCCTTTCACAAAAGTCCTGCGCCCAGCGGGGGGAACCACCGGGTGCCCGGCTTGAACAATTCGGCAGTCGCCGCGTCAGGCACAGCGTGGTCGGGTGGCCACCAGGAAATCGATACTGCCCAGCGGCACCGCCAGCGGGGACAGCGACTGCACATCGACGAAGCCGCCATCGTCCAGGAAGGAAGTCAGCGTGCCGGCGGCGTGGTCACGCGTATTGGGGTAGCCGTCGAGCAGGCGGACGAGATGGAACATCCCGCGGCGCCAGCCCGCTTTGGCGCGCCCGAAATCGGCGATCACCAGGCGCCCCCCGGGGCGCAGGACGCGCCGCAGCTCCTGCAACGCGCGGTGCTTGGCGTGGGGCCGAAGGTGATGGAAGAACAGCGTGGATACCGCAAGGTCAAAACGGGCGTCGGGCAGCGGCAAGGCATCGCTCCACCCGGGCAGCAGTCGGGCCTGTGCGCCGGCGGCCTCGATCTTGGCCGCGGCCAACGCCAAGATCGCCGGGTCCGCGTCGATACCGGTGAGCGTGGCCGCCGGCGCGGCGTTCGCCAGGGCCAGCAGCAGGGTGCCGGTGCCGCAGCCTAGGTCGAGCACGCGCTCGCCGGAGCGAGGCGCCGCCAGCGCGACGACGCGGTCCTTCATGTCCGCCTCGCGGGTACTCCAAGCGACCGTGCGGTCGTACCACGGGGTCAGCGCGGCAAAGCGCAACGCCGGAATGAAGTCAGTGGCCATCGGACGCTCCCGGCGGGTCGGGGGTCTCGGTCAGGATCAGTCCAGCGAGCAGCGCCATCAGCAGGAGCGGGTGCAGCAGCAGCAAATGAAGCACGCTGCGCTCGATCAGGAACCCATCGATCAGCAAGATGAGGGCGGCTACGGCCAGCAGACCGCGCACGGGTCGACGCTGGCGGTGGATGAAGCGAGTCAGGGTGCGGGCCCAGGCCGCCATGAAGTTCTCCAAGAAGGGGCGTCCCATGCGCCCATGACCTGCATCATCGACGTGGCGTCGCCCGGCGGCTTGAATGAACTGGCTGACCTGTGGGCTTCAGCCGCCTTGCCGCAGCGCCTGGATCACATCGCTCGGGGCGACGCCGAAATGCCGCTGCATGGTCCGGGTCAGATGGGCGGCGTCGGCGAATCCGGCCTCCTGGGCGGCCCGCGTCAGGCTCTCGCCGGTGGCCGCCACCGTCAGTGCCTGCCGCAGGCGCAGCCAGCGCAGGTAGGGCAGCAGCGGCATGCCGATCAATTCCCGCACCCGATGTCGGAAGCGACTGGGGGAGATCGCAGCCTCCGCGGCCAAACTCGTCAACGTGCCCTCCCATGTCGTCCGGGTGACCAAGGAGTCCAGCACGCGCTGGACGCGGTCATCGGAGGGTGCGGCGGCGGGCGGACTCGCCGGTAGGCCCTGGCCCAAGGCCGCGAGGATCGGTCCCAACTCTAGACGAGAGGGGCGAGGCCAGGCGTCGAGCACCGCGTGTCGCTCGGCGGACGTCAACCCGCGGGCGCCGGCCACGCACGTGGGTGACAGCAGACGGCCGGCGTGCGCCTCGCGGTCCAGATAAAGCAGGTACGCGGGCCCGGGGTGGACCCGGTGCACGACGTCCGCGTCGAGCAGCACCGCCGGTGCCTGGACCTCGCCCCGGCCACGGATCCAGACCGCCACGTCCGCGGTCTCGCCAACCACGAGCTGAAGCGCGTGATGGGCATGCTCCCGGTTGTCGCCCACCGCGCCGGTGAACGTCGCCCAACCCGCGCCCATCAAGGCGCCGCCACGCCAGGGCATGCGCGGCGGCCGGCGATCCAACGGGGTGAGCTCGACGCTCACCCCGGACCCCGCAACGGGCGGGCGAGGGCATCGAGCGGGCGCAGTCCTTGCCCAAACCGCGCCATCGACTCGCGGTGCTCGGCCAGATCGCTGTAGGCGAGAAAGCGCAGGTCCAGGTCCAGCACGCGCTGGAACGCGGGCCGGGCGAACTGCGCCCGGGCATCGGCTTCGCGCCGATCCGGCGCCACCAGGAAGTAGCGTCCGGCCAAGCCGTCGGCCGCGCCCAGGGCGAGATCGAGCATGCGCACGATGCCCGAGTACAGACTGGTGCTGTGCTCGACCTCGAACGCGGCGGCCACCCGCCCCTCGGGCTCGATCCAGAGCACATCGATCAGTCGGATCGTATCCACGGCCAAGGAGGACTCCAGTGCCGCAGGCAGGCTCTCGAGGCACCCCTCGGCCAACCGTCCACCGTTGTAGGCGCGCCCGCGATCATTGCTGGCGACCCACACCTCATAGCCCAGGGTTCGACCCAGGTCCCGCAGCCACCCCTGGACCTGGGTATGCGAGCGATCCTCGGCCGCCTCGGCGGCACGGCGCCGCTCGGCCCCCGGGGGGGTTCGGGCCCCGGCCCGATCCGCCCCCCCCCCCCCCCC
>NZ_JAIBFH010000255.1 GCF_019459675.1 Arenimonas sp. | reverse complement strand
GGGGGGCGCCGCCCGCGGCGGGGATGGCCTGGTAGTTCAGCACGTCCATGCCGCCCACCAGCACGTGGTCCAGGCAGCGCTGCGGTGCCCAGCTGGGGAAAGTGCAGATGCGCTCGCCGGGCGGTGCCAGCACCGTCTGCCGGTACAGCGCGCGCATCTCGGGCGCGTCGAAATCACAGTTGAAGTCGCCCATCAGCACCAGCCGCGGCGACTCCGACAGCAGCTCGGCCAGGAAGCCCAGCTGCAGCATGCGTGACTTGGCGCCCAGCGACAGATGGGTAATGGCGAGGTCCCAGGCCTGTTCGCCTTCGCCGAAGCGCGCCATCAGCACCCCGCGGCCGGCGATGCGGCCGGGCAGGGCGTAGTCGAGCATTTCGGTGGGCTGCAGGCGGCTGAGCAGCGCGTTGCCGCTGCCGGCGATGCGCGAGATGCGGCGGTTGGGCTGGTGGCTCCAGAACGGGAAGTTGCCGCGTTCGGCGAGATAGTCGGCCTGGTTGGTGAAGCCTGACCGCAGGCTGCCGGGGTCGCTTTCCTGCAGTCCGACCACGTCATAGGGTTCGGCCATCGCGGCCAGGCTGTCCATGTTCAGGCGCTTGCCGTTGGGAAGCACGTGCGACCAGCTGCGCGTCACGTACTCGCGGTAAGCGCGCGTGCTGGAGCCCGCCTGGATATTGGCGCTGAGCAGTCGCAGCGGCTTGGCCGGTGCGGAGGGAGGCTTTTTCGACGGCATGTGGACATGGTGCGGCCGCAGGGGGCAATCAACAAGGCTGAAACTGAACGGGGCCACCTAAGTGGCCCCGCGAATTCATCAGCCGGTGTTGCCTGGCTTCAGGGCGTGCCGCCCGCGCGCTCCACCGCCACCAGGTATTCGATGGTGGCCAGCAGGCCCTCGGGGCCGCGGTCGTTGGTGGTGACGGCGCTGTACTTCCCGTTGATGATCATCGTCGGGGTGGCTTCCACCTTGGTGCGCAGCGCGAACTGGCGGGCGCGATTGAGCTTGGCGGTCACGGCGAAGCTGTTCATCGTCGAAAGGAAGGCTTCGCGATCGGCGCCCTGGCTGGCGTAGTGGTCGGCGATTTCATCGACCGAGGCCGTCTGGAACTTGCGGTCGACGAAGAACGCCTTGAACACGCCGTCGTGCGTCTTGTCGAGCAGGCCCAGGATTTCGGCGGCGAAGAAGCCGCGCGCGAAGTTGTCGCCGGGGCCACCGAAGGCGCCGGGCACATAGCGGAAGCTGACGTCGGCCGGCAGCGTCGGCTTCCAGGCGTTGATGGTCGGCTGCAGGTTGGCGCAGTGGATGCAGGTGTAGGAGAACACTTCGGCCACTTCGATGCCGCCGGTGCCAAAGGTCGGCTGCGGCTCGGGCAGCACGGTGTAGTCGATGCCGGCGCGCGGGGCGTTGGCCGGGTCGGGCATGGCCGGCGCGGGTACCGGCGTGGGCGCGTCGGGAGCGGCCGGAGCAGGCGTGCCGGCGGCGGCTTCGTCGGCCGGGACCGGCGGCGTGGTCGTTTCGTCAGCAGGCGCCTGGGCAGGCACTTCGGCCGGGGCGTCGGCCGGCGGGGCCGGAGCCACTTCTGCCGCCGGGGCGGTTGCGGCCGCGGCTGGGGCGGTGCCCGACTCGTCGGTGGCCGGCTGGCTGCATGCGGCCAGGCCAAGGACAAGCATCAAGGGAAGAAGTCGCTTCATCGCGGTCGTGCTCCTGGTTCGGGTAACCCGCTAGACCACGGCCGGCGGGCCAAAGTTCAACCCGGCGGCGACCCGCGCCACCGGGGGAGAGGGGTTCAGCCCTGCGGGGCGGCTTCCGGTGCGGCTTCCGGGGCGGCCGCATCGGCCGGCGCCGCGTCCTGCGGGGCGGCCTCCGTGGGCGCGACTTCCACCGGGGCCGGAGCCGCCGCGGCCGCTTCGGCCAGGGCTTCGGCAGACGGGGCGTCGGCCACGTTGTGCAGGCCCTGGAGGTAGGTGGCGAGGCCCTGGATGTCTTCGTCGCTGAGATTGGCGGCTACGCCGGCCATCACGGCATTGGCGTCCTTGTCCTTGCCCCAGACGGCGCCGGCGCGGAAGGCGGTCAGCTGCAGGGCGGTGTAATCGGCGTGCTGGCCGCCGATGGCCGGGTAGGGACCCGGGACGCCGGCGCCGGTCGGGCCATGGCAGGCCTGGCAGGCGGGGATGCCCTGGGCGGGCCGGCCGGCGCGGAACAGCTTTTCACCCACCTGGTAGAACTTGCGGCCCTGGTTCGGGCCCGAGGCCACCAGGCTGTCGTCGGCGATACCGGGCACCACTTTCTGGGTGGCGAAGTAGGCGCCGATGTCGCGCATGTCCTGCGCGCTCAGGGCGCTGGCGAAGCCCAGCATGATGGCGTTGTCGCGGCCGCCGTTCTTGTAGAGCGCGAGCTGGCGGGCGATGTAGCTCTCGTGCTGGCCGGCCAGCTTGGGGTACAGCGGCGTAGCGGCATTGCCGTCCACGCCGTGGCAGGCGGCGCAGGCGGCGGCCTTGGTGGCGCCGGCGGCGGCGTCACCGAAGGTGGCCGGAGTGTTGTCGGCTTCCAGCGTGGCGACCGGCGCGGCCTGGGTTTCGGGCGCCGGCGTCACGGTGGCGGCTTCCTGGGCCATGACCGAGGCGGCGGCCAAGGCGGCGGCGACACCGAGGATGCGCGTGAACTTCATGGGCTGCTCCGAAACGCTGATAACTGGAAGAGGGGCTGCGCGGTGGACGCGCGGGAAGGCGCGGATTATCCCAGTCAGCGCCCGGAGCGGTCAATTGAAGTCGGTGGCGTGAAGGCCTGGCGCTGGTCACGCAGGCCCGGGCAGGCCAAGCTAGAGGCCTTTCCCGCACCGGCCGACACGATGGCAAACCCCTTGGCCCGCGCCAAATACACCTTTTCCGCGCACGCCCTCAAGCAGCTGCCGCCCGACGACTGCCGGGAAGTGGCCTTCGCCGGCCGCTCCAACGCGGGCAAATCCAGCTCGCTCAACGCGCTCACCAACCAGCACGGCCTGGCCCGGGTGTCCAAGACCCCGGGCCGCACCCAGGCCCTGAACTATTTCGAAGTGGCGCCCAACAAGCATCTGGTCGACCTTCCGGGCTACGGCTACGCCAAGGTGCCCGAGGAAATGCGCGAGCGCTGGAAGCTTTTCATCAACGACTACTTCCACACCCGGCAGTCGCTGGCGGGCCTGGTGGTGGTGATGGACATCCGCCATCCGCTGCGCGAGTACGACCTGCAGATGCTCGACTACGCGGTTGAGCGCGAACTGCCGGCGCACTGCCTGCTCACCAAGGCCGACAAGCTTGGCCGGGGCGAACAGGGCAATACGCTGCTCAAGGTGCGCAAGGAGCTGGGCGAACGCGCTTCGGTGCAGGTGTTCTCGGGCGAATCGAGGCTGGGCGTGGACGAGGCGCGGTCGGTGGTGTCGCGCTGGCTGGAGCTCTGACCGGCGGCCGCTGTTCAAGCCTCGGCGTCGCGAAGCCGCGGGTCCAGCCGGCTGCGCAGCAGGTCCACCACGGCGTTGATCAGCACGATGGCCGCGCCCACCACCAGCACCACGCCCAGCACCAGGGTGTAGTCGCGGTTCAATGCGCCCTGCACGAAATAGCGGCCTATGCCCGGGATGCCGAACACCTGCTCCACCACCGCCGATCCGCTGACCACGTTGATCAGGGCCGGGCTCAACCAGGCCACCACCGGCAGCAGGCCCGGGCGCAGGGCGTGGGCGAACAGCAGGCGCGCTTCGGACAGGCCGCGGCCGCGCGCCGCGCGCAGGTAGTCGGCGCCCAGTACCTCCAGCAGTGATGCGCGGGTAAGCCGCGCGCAGTAGGCCAGGTTGGGCAGGGCCAGCGCGATGATCGGCAGCACGGCGCTGCGCCAGCCGCCGTCCCAGCCGCCGGCGGGCAGCCACTGCAGGCCGACCGCGAACACCAGGATCAGCAGCGGCGCCGCGACGAACTTGGGCACCGCCAGCCCCAGTCCGGCCCCGAACATCAGCAGGCGATCGGTCCAGCGACCGGCGCGCAGCGCCGCCCAGACGCCCAGGGGGATGCCGATGCCCAGGGCAAGCAGCAGGGCCAGGCCGCCATTCACCAGTGAGATCGGCAGGCCGGCGGCCAGCAGCTGGTTCACCGTGTAGTCGGGGTATTGGAAGGACGGACCCAGGTCGCCGCGCAGCACATCCGCCAGCCAGTGGCCGTACTGGGACAGCAGCGGCTGGTCCAGTCGGTACTGGGCGGCCAGCGCCGCCTCGACCTCGGGCGGCGCGGTTTTCTCGGTGTCGAAGGGGCCACCCGGGGCCGAGCGCAGCAGCACGAAGCACAGCGTCGCCAGCAGCCAAAGCGTCAAAAGCGCCTCGGTGGTGCGGGCCAGGACCCGACGGGAAGGGGAGGCGGACATGGCGGGGACTTTGCCGCACGCACCCCGGGCTGTCACCCTGTCCGGCCTGCCCCGGACCCAACTGGTACATTGCCCAAGATGCCCCAAGCCCCTGCCGCACCGCTGGTCCTGATCCGCGACGCCGATGTCTTCGCTCCCGAGCCCCTGGGCCGGCGCCAGCTGCTGACC
Organism: Arenimonas sp.; assembly: GCF_019459675.1. GTDB lineage: Bacteria > Pseudomonadota > Gammaproteobacteria > Xanthomonadales > Xanthomonadaceae > Arenimonas. The sequence goes on along the minus strand of NZ_JAIBFH010000255.1, from coordinate 4,554 downwards.
GGCGGCGGCCGCATCCTCTGGATCGGCGGCATGGACGAACAAGCGCCCACCGGGCTGCCGATGCAGGTGGTGGACCTGCAGGGCCGGCGCCTGGTCCCGGGCCTGATCGACGGCCACGTGCACATTACCGGCGGCGGCGGCGAAAGCGGCTTCGCTTCGCGCGTGCCGGCGCTGCCGCTGTCGCGCTACACCTCCGGCGGCGTCACCACCGTCATCGGCGTACTGGGCACCGACGACGTCACCCGCAGCACCCGCGAACTGGTGGCCGGCGTGATGGGCCTGCGCGAAGAAGGACTCAGCGCCTGGGCGCACTGCGGCGGCTACCACCTGCCGCCCGCCACCGTTACCGGCAGCGCCGGCAGCGACATCGCGTTCATTGAATGCCTGATCGGCGTGGGCGAAGTGGCCATCAGCGACCACCGCTCCAGCCAGCCCACGCTGGACGAACTGCTGAAGGTCGCGGCGCAGGCGCACGTGGCCGGCCTGATGACCGGCAAGGCGGGCATCGTCCACCTGCACCTGGGCGACGGCGCGCGCGGACTCGACCTCGTGCGGCGCGCGCTGGATGAAAGCGAACTGCCTGCGCGCGTCTTCAACCCGACCCACGTCAACCGCCGCCACGCGCTGTTCGAAGAAGCGCTGGACCTGGCGCGGCGCGGCTGCACCATCGACATCACCGCCTTCCCGGTGGCCGAGGGTGAAGACGCCTGGAGCGCGGCCGACGCGCTGCAGCGCTACCTCGACAGCGACGCGCCGCCGGAGCGCGTCACCGTAAGTTCGGACGCGGGCGGCTGCCTGGCCTGCTTCGACCACGAAGGCCATCTTTGCGGCATGGACATCGGCGCGCCGGCCGCGCTGGGCGCCACCCTGGTTGAACTGATGCAGCGCGGCCTGGCGCTCGACCAGGTGCTGCCCGCGTTCACCTCGAACGTGGCGCGCCTGCTGCGGCTGCCGCGCAAGGGCCGCGTGGCCACCGGCGCCGACGCCGACCTGGTGGCGCTGGATGCGCAGGGCCGCATCGCCGACGTGATGGCGATGGGCGCCTGGCACGTGCGCGACGGCGTGCAGGTGCGCAGCGGGAAGTTCGAGGGCGCAGGCCCGTCACTCCACTCCAAGCAAGGACGCTAGAAACATGCCCAGCAAGATCCCCGACGGAGGCCAGCGCGGCTGGATCATCCCGATCGGCGGCGCCGAGGAAAAGGAAGACCGGCCCGAGATCCTGAGCCGCTTCGTCGCCCTGTGCGGCGGTGCGGACGCCAACATCGTCGTCATTCCCAGCGCCAGCAAGCTGCGCGACACCGGGCCGCGCTACGTGGCCCTGTTCAAGGGCCTGGGCGCCGGTGAAGTGGAGTCGCTCGACTTCGACACCCGCCGCGACGCCGAAGAGCCCAACCGGCTGGCGCGACTCGAACAGGCCACCGGCATCTTCATTACCGGCGGCAACCAGCTGCGCGTGACCACGCTGCTGGGCGGCACGCCGGTGTCGCGGATGATCCGCAGCCTCAACGCCTCGGGCGTGCACGTGGCCGGCACCAGCGCCGGCGCGGCGGTGCTGAGCGAACACATGATCGCGTTCGGCGAAGAGGGCGGCTCGCCGCGCGCCGGCAGCGTGCGGCTGGCGCCCGGCCTGGGCCTGACCAACCGCTTCATCATCGACCAGCATTTCCGCCAGCGTGACCGCCTGGGTCGCCTGACCACCGCGCTGGCGTTCAATCCGTTCGCCATCGGCATCGGACTGGACGAGGACACCGCGGCCTTCATCGGACCGGACAACGAAGTGGAAGTGCTGGGCAGCGGCGGCGTCACCGTGGTGGACGCCCACGGCCTGCAGTTCTCGTCCATGGACCTGGTGGCCGAGGGCGAGCCGGTGTGCGTGCTGGGCCTCACCGTCCACGTGCTCACCACCGGCGCCACCTTCAACCTGCACACGCGCCGGGCTTCGGCCGGCTCGCTTTCCGTCAGCAAGGATTAGGATCCCAGCATGCGCATACTCGACCGTTCGATCTACGTGGGTCCGTCGCTGTACGCGCACTTCCCGGTCATCCGGCTCGAGCTGGACCTGGGTGTGCTGGAGGCCTGGCCCACTGGCAAGCTTGGCCCGGCGTTCGTGGACGGCCTGGTGGCGGCGCTGCCGGGGCTGGCCGGGCACGGCTGTTCCTACCGCGAGCCGGGTGGCTTCATCCGCCGCATGACCGAAGGCGAGGGAACGTGGCTGGGCCACGTGCTGGAACACGTCGCGATCGAGCTGCAGAACGTCGCCGGTGAAGACGTTACGTTCGGCAAGACCCGCAGCACCGACAAGCCGGGCGTGTACTCCGTGGTTTACGAATACGTGCAGAAGGAAGAAGGCGTGGCGGCGGGCGAACTCGCCATGCGCCTGCTGTCGTCCCTGCTGCCGCCGGAGCTGCGCACCAGCGGCAGCGTGCCCGACGACTGGCAGTGGGATACGGCACGCGACGAATTCATCCGCTATGCGCAGCGCCGCGCGCTGGGCCCTTCCACGATGTCGCTGGTGCGCGCGGCCGAGGAGCGCGGCATCCCCTGGCTGCGCCTGAACGGGCAGTCGCTGGTGCAGCTGGGCCACGGCAAGTACCAGCAGCGCATCCAGGCCACGGTGACCGGGCGCACGCCGCATATCGCGGTGGAGCTGGCCAGCGACAAGGAAGAAACCAACAAGATCCTGGGCTCGCTGGGCCTGCCGGTGCCGCGCCAGGAGCTGGTGCAGAACGAATCGGCCGCCATCCGCGCCGCGCGCAAGATCGGCTACCCGGTGGTCACCAAACCCTACAACGGCAACCACGGCCGCGGCATTTCCATCTGCCTGCGCACCGATGATGAAGTGGTGGAGGGCTACAACAAGGCCAAGGAAATCTCACGTTCGGTCATTGTCGAAACTTTCCTTGAGGGAGACGACCATCGCCTGCTGGTGGTCAACGGCGAACTCGTCGCCGCCACCCGGCGCACGCCGGGCCACGTGGTTGGCGACGGCTTGCACACGGTCGCGCAGCTGGTGGATGCGGTGAACCAGGACCCGCGCCGCGGCGTCGGCCACGAAAAAGTGCTGACCCGCATCGAGCTGGACGCGCAGGCCGACATGATGATGGCGCGCGAAGGCGTGGACGCCGGCACCGTGCTGGACGCGGGCCGGGTGCTTTACCTGCGCTCCACCGCCAACCTGTCCACCGGCGGCACCGCCACCGACGTCACCGACATCATCCACCCCGACAACCGCGACATGGCCATGCGCGCCATCCGCGCCATCGGCCTGGACGTGGGCGGCGTGGACTTCCTCACCACCAACATCGCCGAAAGCTACAAATCGATCGGCGGCGGCATCTGCGAGTGCAACGCGGCGCCCGGCTTCCGCATGCACGTGGCGCCCAGCGAAGGCACGCCGCGCGACGTGGCCGGCCCGGTAATCGACATGCTGTTCCCGCCCGGCGCGCCGTCGCGCGTGCCGATCGCGGCGGTGACCGGCACCAACGGCAAGACCACCACCGCCCGCATGCTGGCCCACATCACCAAGATGGCCGGCTACACGCCGGGCATGACCACCACCGACGGCGTGTACATCGACGGCCAGCGCACGGTGGAAGGCGACATGACCGGCCCGGTGTCGGCGCGCATGGTGCTGGCCGACCCGCAGATCGACCTGGCGGTGCTGGAAACCGCGCGCGGCGGCCTGCTGCGCGCCGGCATGGGCGTGCGCCACGTCAACGTGGGCGCGGTGTTGAACGTGCAGTCCGACCATCTCGGGCTGAAGGGCATTGACACGCTGGAACAGCTGGCCGAGATCAAGCGGATTGTTGTTGAAGTGGCTACCGACTGCGCCGTGCTCAACGCCGACGACCCGCAGGTGCTCAAGATGTCGGGCTACACCGAGGCCAAGGTGATCTGCTACGTCACCATGAACCCGCAGCACGGCCTGGTGCGCGAACACATCCGCGCCGGCGGCCGGGCCTGCGCGCTGGAAGCCGGCGTCAACGGCCAGATGATCACGCTCTACGACAAGGGCAGCCACATCCCGCTGCTGTGGACGCACCTGATTCCCGCCACCATGGAAGGCCGTGCGCTGCACAACGTGCAGAACGCGATGGTGGCCGCTTCGATGGCGTTCTCGCTGGGCATCAAGCTTGACGCCATCCGCCAGGGCCTGCGTACGTTTGACACCACGTTCTTCCAGGCGCCGGGGCGCATGAACGTGTTCAACGAGCATCCGTTCAAGGTGCTGTTCGACTATGGCCACAACGCCCACGCGGTGGGCGCGATGGCCGACCTCGCGCAGCGCCTGGACGTCACCGGCCGGCGCATCGTGGTCCTGGCGGGTCCGGGTGACCGCCGCGACGAAGACCTGGTGGCCATCGCCGACGCCGTGGCCGGTCGCTTCGACCACTACATCTGCCGCCGCGACGATGGGCTGCGCGGTCGTGATGGCGACGAGGTGCCGCGCATCCAGGCCAAGGCGCTGATGGCGCGCGGCGTGCCGGCCGAGGCCATTTCAATCATCCCCGACGAGCAGAAGGCCATCGACGCGGCGCTGCGCATGGGTCAGCC
>NZ_JAIBFH010000251.1 GCF_019459675.1 Arenimonas sp. | reverse complement strand
GGGGGGGGGGGGGGGGGCGGCGGGGCGCGCCCCCCGCGGCGGTGAAGCTCACCGACACCCGCAGCGCCGACTTCAAGTCGCGCACGTGGCTGGCGCCACAGACGGTGCGCGTGCCGTCGAAGCACGGCGCTGGCGAGGTGTGGGCGAAGCTTTACCGCCCCGCCACGCTCGAGGCCGGCAAGCAGTATCCGGTGGTGATGTTCGTGCATGGCGCCGGCTACCTGCAGAACGTCAGCGAACGCTACCCGGCTTATTTCCGCGAACAGATGTTCCACCAGCTGCTGGTCGAGCGCGGCTTCTTCGTGCTGGACATGGACTACCGCGCGTCGGAAGGTTACGGCCGCGACTGGCGCACCGCCATCTACCGTCAGATGGGCCACCCCGAGCTCGAGGACTACCTGGACGGCATCGACTACCTGGTGGCCAACCACCAGGGCGACCGTGCCAGGGTCGGCATCTACGGCGGCAGCTATGGCGGCTTCATGAGCTTCATGGCGATGTTCCGGGCGCCCGAGGCGTTCGTTGCCGGCGCCGCGCTGCGGCCGGTCACCGACTGGACCAGCTACAACCACGAATACACGTCCAACATCCTCAACACGCCCGAGCTCGACCCCGAGGCCTATGCCAAGTCGTCGCCGATCGAGTACGCCCAGAACCTGCGCGGCCACCTGCTGATCAGCCACGGCATGATCGACGACAACGTGTTCTACCAGGACTCGGTGCGGCTGGCGCAGCGCCTGATCGAACTGAAGAAGGACCACTGGGAGCTGGCCAGCTACCCGCTGGAGCGCCATGCCTACCAGCATCCGGAAAGCTGGTACGACCAGTACCGGCGCATCCTGCAGCTGTTCGAGCGCACGCTGCAGTAAGGCGACTCAACCCGCCGCGAACACGCCCTCGAGTTCGACGTCGAGTTCGCGGCGGCAGATGTCGCCGCGCAGGTAGGTGATGCAGGCGGGCGGAATGCCGCTGCCCGACATCACCGCCTGGGCGGCCGCCAGGTCGGCCTCGCTGCGCAGGTAAACGCGCATCGCCTCGCAGCCTGCGCGCTGGAAGGGCTTGCCGGTTTTCTCCGCGGCCTGGGCGATCAGCTCGTCCAGGTTGGCCAGCGATTCCCGGAGCTGCGCGGCGCAGTCGCCCAGGTGCTGCGACACGTGGCCGACGATGCTGGCCGTGCCCGACGCCAGCAGCCGCGGCGTGTCCGTATCCGTGTCGAGCAGTGCGCCGCGCGAGAAGCCGGGCGACACCGGGCCGTGTTCGCGCGGGTACTGCCAGGCGGGGGTCTGACGGGGGTTCTCGATGGCCACGGCGGGCGTGCGCGAGCACAGCGCCACCACCTGCAGCCGGCCCGGCTCGCCGTCGGCGCCGATGGCGGTGGCGGCCGGCGGTGGGTCGTTGAACATGCCGTCCACGGCGCGGGCGCGGCCGACGCAGAAGCGGCGGTAGCGCTCCTGGTCGCCTTCTCCCCGGTTGATGGCCGGGAAGTAGTTCCAGATGCGCAGCAGGTAGGGATGTTCCGAAGGCCGCACGGCCACCAGCAGGCGCTCGTAGGCCTGGGCGGCGGCGGTTTCAATGTCGCCGTGCACTTCGTCCACCACCAGGGCGACCATGGCGTAGTGCTCGCCGTGCGCCAGGGCAGCGCCCCGGGTCTCGGCCGATTCACCAACGGCGCCGGCCAGCCAGCTTTCGCCGTCCGGGCCCGCGAGCCGGGCACAGCCCACCGACAGCGGCGAGGCCTCGTCGGGCCGGAACTGGAAGGCGATCAGGGCCTGGTCGCGTGTTTCGGGCACGACGCGCAGGCGGGCGGGGGAAAGGGGCTGGGGATCCATTGCTGGGGCGATTATAGCCGGCGGCCCGGGCGGCTATCATGCGGGCCTGCCCCCAACGCGCCCCGACATGACCGACTTCGCCGCCGTCCACGCCTATCTCCAGTCCCTGCAGGACCGCCTTTGCGCCGGCTTCGAGGCAGTGGACGGTGGCCGTTTCGCGCAGGACGAGTGGCAGCGCCCCGAAGGCGGCGGTGGTCGTTCGCGCGTGCTCAAGGACGGCGCGGTGTTCGAACAGGCCGGCGTGGGCTTCTCGGACGTCTCGGGCGCCACCCTGCCCCCTTCGGCCACCGCGCACCGGCCCGAGCTGGCTGGCGCGCCGTGGCGGGCGGTGGGCGTGTCGCTGGTGATCCACCCGCGCAACCCGCACGTGCCCACCTCGCACGCCAACGTGCGCTACTTCGAGGCGCGACCCGAGGGCCGCGACCCGATCTGGTGGTTCGGCGGCGGTTTCGACCTGCCCCCCGTCTATCCCGTGGACGAAGACGTGCGGCATTGGCACCTAACAGCGCGCGAAGCCTGCGCGCCCTTCGGAGACACGCGCTACGCCGAGCACAAGGCCTGGTGCGACAAGTATTTCTTCCTCAAGCACCGTGACGAAGCCCGCGGCGTGGGCGGGCTGTTCTACGACGACCTGCACGCCGACGGTTTCGAGCGCAGCTTCGCCTACACGCGCGCCGTGGGCGACGCCTTCCTGGACGCCTACCTGCCCATCGTGCAGCGCCGCAAGGACACGCCCTACGGCGAGCGCGAGCGCGAGTTCCAGCTCTACCGCCGCGGCCGCTACGTCGAATTCAACCTGGTGTGGGACCGCGGCACCCTGTTCGGCCTGCAGAGCGGCGGCCGCACCGAATCCATCCTGATGAGCCTGCCCCCGCGCGTGCGCTTCGAATACGCCTGGACCCCCGAGACCGGCAGCCCAGAGGCGCGCCAGGCAGACTACCTCGTAACCCGCGACAGGCTGTAAAAATAAAAACCCCGCGGGCCAGGGGAAGCCCGCGGGGTCAGGTGGAGCCTAAGGCTGGGGAGAGCCCGGCTCCGGGTTGGATCCACTCAGGGGAGGGAGTGATCCTGCGTCGGACCTTGCATCCGACACGGCTAGTAGACACCCCGGACAATGAGAAGTTCGTGAACGCGGTGGTTAATTAATTGTTGGATTCAGGACGCGTTCATTCGCTGGCAACCGCCTGATAAGCAACGTGATTCAGGTCACATGAAATCAGTGCGCCTGGTCCCAGTTCAGGCCCGTGCCCACGTCCACCACCAGCGCCACCTTCAGCTCGGCCGCCGACTCCATGCGGGCCCTCACCTGGGCCACCAGTTCGTCCACGAAGTCCGCGTCGGCCTCGAACACCAGTTCATCGTGCACCTGCATCAGCAGGGCGGCCCGGTCGGCGTGCCCGGCCAACCAGCGGTGCACGGTCACCATGGCGCGCTTGATGATGTCGGCGGCGGTGCCCTGCATCGGCGCGTTGATCGCGGCGCGCTCGGCGCCGGCGCGCTGGGCCTGGTTGCGCGAGTGGATTTCGTTGAGCTGCAGGCGGCGGCCGAACACGGTTTCGACGTAGCCATGGTCGCGGGCCTGCTGGCGGGCGCTGTCCATGTATTCGCGCACGCCCGGATAGCGGTTGAAGTACAGCGCGATGTAGTCCTGCGCCTCGCCGCGGCCGATGCCCAGCTGCTTGGCCAGGCCGAAGGCGCTCATGCCGTACATCAGGCCGAAGTTGATGGCCTTGGCGGCGCGGCGCTGGTCGCCCGACCCCTGGTCCAGCGGCACGCCGGACACTTCGGCGGCGGTGGCGCGGTGCACGTCCAGGCCACCTTCGAAGGCGCCCACCAGGCCGGGATCGCCCGAGAGGTGGGCCATGATGCGCAGCTCGATCTGCGAATAGTCGCAGGCCACGATGCGGCGCCCCGGCGGCGCGATGAAGGCGGTGCGGATGCGGCGGCCGTCCTCGCTGCGGATCGGGATGTTCTGCAGGTTGGGGTCGTTCGAACTCAGGCGCCCCGTGGCGGCGCCGGCCTGGTGGTAGCTGGTGTGCACGCGGCCGGTTTCAGGGTTCACCATCTCGGGCAGCTTGTCGGTGTAGGTGTTGCGCAGCTTGGCCAGGCCGCGGTAGTCCAGGATCAGGCGCGGCAGCTCGTGCTGGTCGGCGATCGCTTCAAGCGCCTCTTCGTTGGTGGACGGTGCGCCGCCGGGCGTCTTCACCATGGCCGGCAGCTTCAGCTCTTCGAACAGCAGCGCTCCGAGCTGCTTGGGCGAATCCAGGTTGAAGGCGCGGCCGGCAATCTCGTGCGCGCGCTGCTGCGCGGCCAGCATGCGGGTGGACAGGTCGGCGCTTTGGCGGCGCAGTTCGGCCGAGTCCACCAGCACGCCGGTGGCCTCCATCTTCTCGAGCACCGCCACCAGCGGCATCTCGATCTCGCGATACACCTTCTCCAGCGAAGCCACGGCCGCCAGCTTGGCGGACAGCACCTGGTGGAGGCGCAGGGTGACGTCGGCGTCTTCGGCGGCGTACCGGGTGGCGTCGTCCAGCGCGACCTGGGAGAACAGAATCTGCTTGGCGCCCTTGCCCGCCACCTGTTCGTACTTGATGGTGGTGTAGCCCAGGTACTTCTGCGCCAGCGTGTCCATGTCGTGGCGCTGGCCGCCGGCGTTGAACACGAAGCTTTCGAGCATCGTGTCCTGGGCGTAGCCCTGCACCACCACGCCGTGCCGGCGCAGGATGTGCAGGTCGTATTTGCCGTGCTGGCCCAGCTTGGGCTTGCCGGCATCTTCGAACATCGGCCGCAGGGCCTCGAGCACCGCGACTCGGTCCAGCTGCGCCGGCGCGCCCGGGTAATCGTGCGCCACCGGGATGTAGCAGGCCTTGCCCGGCTCCACTGCGAAACTCAGGCCCACCAGGTTGGCGCGCATCGGGTCGAGCGAATCGGTTTCGGTGTCGAACGACACCAGCGGCGCGGACTGCAGCTGGACTATCCACGCCTGCAGGCGGGCCATGTCCAGCACGCACTCGTATTCACCCGGGGCAGCCAGCGCGGGATCCAGCGGGGCTTCGTCGGCGGCCGCAGGCGCGGCGGCGCGCGGCCCCGCGCCCGCCCCCCCCGGGGGGGCCAACAACACACCCCCCCCCCCCCCCCAACCCCACCAACCCGATAGAAATCCCCCCCCCGCACCCACCCCCCCCCCCACCAGTAGTTGGGGGGGGGGC
>NZ_JAIBFH010000241.1 GCF_019459675.1 Arenimonas sp. | reverse complement strand
GGGGGGGGGGGGGGGGGGGCGGCCGGGGCCGCGGCCGCGGGGCTGGCGCCGGGCATGCGGTTGGGCCACTACCGCATCGAGTCGCTGCTGGGGCGCGGTGGCATGGGCGAGGTTTACCGGGCCCAGCAGCTTGAGCCGGTCCGCCGCACCGTTGCCCTGAAGCTGCTGCACGCGCGTCGCCTGGACGCCCGCCACCTGGCTTATTTCGAAGTCGAGCGCCAGCTGCTGGCGCAGATGAAGCACCCCGCCATCGCCCAGGTCTTCGATGCCGGCGCGACGCCGGACGGCTTCCCGTATTTCGCGATGGAGTTCATCGAGGGCGAGCCGCTCACCCGCTACTGCGAACAGCACCGGCTGCCGCTGGGCGAACGCCTGGAGCTTTTCATCCGCGTCTGCGAAGGCGTGCAGCACGCCCACCAGAAGGGCGTGATCCACCGCGACCTCAAGCCCGGCAATATCCTGGTGTCGTCGGTGGACGGCCGGCCACTGCCCAAGATCATCGACTTCGGCATCGCCACCGCCGCCAGCCGTTCGCTGGCCGCCGGCGCCGCTGCCGATGAGCTTGAGCGCGCCGGCACGCCCGACTACATGAGTCCCGAACAGGCTGGCCTGGAGGCCGGCATGGAAGTGGACACGCGCAGCGACGTCTATTCGCTGGGCGTGCTGCTGTTTGAACTGCTGGCCGGCCAACGCCCGGGGCAGGGCGGCGACACCCGCGCCGCGATGCACACCGCCAGCACCAGCCTGCGCGCCCCGTCCGAACAGATCGCCACGCTGGCTCCGGGCACCCTGGATGCGCGCGCCGGCCAGCTGGGGCTCAGCCGCGCCCGGCTGCGCAGGCTGCTCAGGACCGAACTGGACTGGGTGGTGATGAAGGCGATGCAGCGCGACCGGTCGCTGCGCTATGCCTCGGCCGCCGAGCTGGCCCAGGACCTGCGCCGTTTCCTCGACCACCGTCCGCTCACTGCGGTACCGCCGACCCGGCGCTACCTGTTGGGCACTTATCTTCGAAGGCATCGCCTGGCGGTGCTGGCCTCTACGGCCATCGCGATGGCCGTGCTGGCGGGCCTGGGTCTGTCGCTTTATGGCCTGCAGCAGGCGCGCGAGCAGCGGGCATTGGCCGAACAGCGCAGCGCCGAACTGGGCCGCGTGGTCGCGTTCCAGCAAACCATGCTGCGCGGCATCGACATCGAGGCCATGGGCGTGGGACTGGCCGGCGGCCTGCGCGACCAGTGGGCCCTGTCCGCCCCGGGCCAGGCATCGGTCCAGGAGGCCCTGCTGGCGCGCACCAGCGCCAGCGACCTGGCGCGTGCGCTGATAGACCGCAACATCCTGGCCAGTGCCCTGGTCGCGATTGAACGTGACTTCGCCGACCGGCCGCAGCTGGCCGCCGAGCTGCGCGAATCCGTGGCCGAGGTGCACGTCGCGCTGGGCCTGTATGCCCAGGGCGAAGAGGGCTTTGCCAGCGTGGCGCAGTTCCGCGAAGACACCCTGGGCGCCGCTGATCCGGCCACGCTGCGCGCGCGCGCCGCGCAGGCCGACGCCATGCTGCAGGGCGCCCGGCCCCGGCAGGCACACGCGCTGCTGCAGGCCGCCATCGCCAACGCCCAGGCGCTGCCGGCCAACGGCGAACAGCGGCTGGGGCTGGAGCTGGCCCTGGCCGAGGCGGAGGGCGGCCTGGGTGATCGCGCAAAAGCACTCGCGCTGCAGCGGGCACTGCACGCGCGCGCCGCCACCGCACTGGGCGAAGACCATCCGTTCACCCTCAAGGCGCTCAACAACGTCGGCATCAACCTGGCCCGCACGGGCAGCGCCGCCGAGGGCCGGGCGATCTTCGAGACGCTGTATCCGCTGCGCGTGCGCGTGCTGGGGCCCGAACACGAGGACACGCTGGGTTCGATGAGCAACCTGGCGATCCTGCGCGTTATTTCCGGCGATGCCCCGGCGGCGGCCGAGCTGCAGCGCCGGCTGGTGGACACGTATTCGCGCCGGCTGGGCAACGAGCATCCGACCACGCTCAGCCAGCGCGCCAACCTGGCCAACATGCTGCAGGACCTGGGCCAGCTGGACGAATCCGAAGCGATGATGCGTGAGGTGCTCGATGCCCGCGTGCGCGTGATCGGCACCGATTCCAACGACGCCATGCGTTCCCGGCTCAACCTGGCCGCCCTGCTGGCGCGCCGCGGTTCGGTGGAAGAGGGCCTGGCGCTGGAGGAGCTGGTGATCGCCGGGCGCACCCGGGTGCTGGGGCCGCGCCATCCCGATACGGTGTTCGTCCTGGTCAACCACGCCGGCTCGCTGGACCGCGCCGGGCGTCACGACGAGGCCCTGGCGCTGGTGCGCAGCACGCTGCCTTTGGCCCGGGAAGTGCTGGGGCCCAAGCATCCACAGCTGCATGCGGCGCTGGCGGTGAACGCTTCCTCGCTGGTGGCGCTGGGCCAGCCCGACGGCGCCCGTCCGCTGCTGGAGGAGCTGCTGGCGCTGCGCCTGGACGCCTTGGGCGCCGAACACCTCGACACCGTATCGGCGGCATGGGACCTGATACCCGTACTGCGCGCCACCGGCGACGACGCGGGCGCCCGGCAGCTGCGGGCGAGCTATATCGCGCCGCTGCTGGCGCTGCCCGAGGCCGGGCTCGACCCGCGGCGCCAGGCACTGGCCCGCCAGATCCGCGAACAGGACCGCGGACGGGCCGCCGCCGCGCGCAGGGGGAAAGAGGGTGATGTCGGGCGGGGGTCGGGCCCGGCGCCCCCCCCCCCCCCCCCC
>NZ_JAIBFH010000238.1 GCF_019459675.1 Arenimonas sp. | reverse complement strand
GCTGCGGCCGACGGCGTCCAGCAGGTCTTCGGACAGCCCGTTGCGCAGCGTGGGCTTGCGCACGTCCACCACCCGCACCACCGGTGGCCGCGCGCCGCCGGCGCGCTGCCCCAGCCGCAGGTGGCGGTAGCGTCCCTGCAGCGCGTTGTGCAGCGACTCCAGCGACGGCGTGGCGCTGCCCAGCAGCACCGGGATGCCCAGCTTGCTGGCCCGCACCAGGGCCAGGTCGCGCGCGTGGTAGCGGATGCCGTCCTGCTGCTTGTACGAACCGTCGTGTTCCTCGTCCACCACGATCAGCCCGGCCTCCGGCAGCGGGCAGAAAATCGCCGAGCGCGTGCCCACCAGCACCCGCGCTTCGCCACGCGCCATCGCGGTCCAGGCGCGCGCGCGCTCGCCGTCGGCCAGCCCCGAGTGCAGCGCATGCACCGGAACGCCAAGCCGGCTGCGGAAGCGCTGCAGCGTCTGTGGCGTCAGCCCTATCTCTGGCACCAGCACCAGCGCCTGCCGGCCCGCCGCCAGGCAGTCGGCGATCGCCTGCAGGTACACCTCGGTCTTGCCGCTGCCGGTGACGCCCTCGAGCAGGTAGGCGCGGAATCCGCTCTCGGCGCGAATCGCCGCCAGTGCCTCCGCCTGCGCCGGCATCAGTGCGGGCCCGGGCGCCGTGGCCAGCGGCTCGACCCGGCCCGTGAACGCCACGCGCTCGGCCAAGTGGCGGTCGGCCAGGGCGCGCGCCGCCGGGCGCCAGTCTTCATCGCCGGAGTCGAGCTGGTCTTCGCCCAGCGGCCGCTCGGCCAGGCGCAGCAGCAGCCGCCTGGGCTTGCCGTCCCGGCCGGGGGCAGCCGCCGCCAGCAGGCCCTCGGGCGTGGGTCGCCAACCATGGCGCCCGGTCTCGGGCAGGGCCTGTCCGCCCCGGAGGGCGGCGGGCAGGGCGGTGGCCAGCACTTCGCCCAGCGGCGCGTGGTAGTAGGCGGCGACCCAGCGCAGGCTGTCGAACAGTTCGCCCGTCAGCAGGGCGCTGGCGTCCAGGCGCGCCAGCGCGGGCTTGAGCGGCGGGCTGTCGCTGTTCACAGGCGCCAGGCCCACCACCAGGCCCACCTGCTCGCCGTCGCCGCGCCCGAACGGCACCCGGACCCGGCAGCCGATCCAGCTCGCGTCAGCCACCTGCCCGGCGGGCGGCAGATAGTCGAAAAGACGCGGCAGCGGGACCGGCAGGGCGAGGCGCAGCGCGGTGTCGGGGGCAGCAGGCATGGCGGGAAGTCTAGCCTGCGGCTGGCGCCGGGAGGCCCGGGGTGTCACTTGCACGTCATTGTTGCTAACTCCATCACGAATGATGCCTAAGCTACTGTTCACAAAACCTAAACCCCCTTATCCACACCAATTGTGGATAAGTCTGTGGAAGAGACTCCCCGTGAAGATGCGCATCCCCCTTGTGGATGGCTCTGCGGCTGGGTTGGCGATTTTTTAACCATGCCGTCATAGTTCAAATAAAACAACGAGTTGGCGATATCACATTTCAGTCATTACGGCTTCGAGGCCCTGCCTGGGGGTCCTTCAGGCCCGGACTTCGGTGCTGTGCACAAAGTTTCACGCCGGAAGCCGCGCCGGGCTTGGCTGAGCAGGATTTTTCGGACTGTCAACCGCGTTGTTGTCTGAGTGGCTTGGCTAGAATGGGGGGGTGACCCGAGCTCCCCTGGCTTCTCCCAACCCCGCTCCTCCCTCCCCGGCACTGTCCGCCTTCCTGCGCGGCATCGAGCGCCGGGCGTTCGTCTTTGCCCAGGTCCAGTGCGGCGCCGACGCGGTGGCAGAGGCGGCCCTGGGACGGGCCATGCGGTCATTCAAGGCGGCGTCCACCACCATCCCCCTGTCGACCTGGCCGGCGGCCTTCTGGGCGCTCCTGGTGGCACAGGAAGAGCTGTCGGGTGGGCAGAGTGACGTGCCCGAGCTGCGTGCGCTGAGTTCGGGCCCGCGCGCCGCCCTGCTGCTGCGGATGGTGGCGGGCCTGGACTTCCCGCATGCCGCCGGCGTGCTGGGCGTCAGCGAGGCCACGTACCGTTTCGCGCTGCAGCGCGCGCTGCAGCAGCTGGGCGAGGGCGGCATAAGCTACGCGGTACTGGGCGCCCTGCGCGAGCGGCTGCACCGGCAGGTCAAGACCTTGCCTGAATCCCGCACGGCCTCGCTGGCCGCACTGCGCGCCGCCGTGCTGGAAGACGCCCCCGAGGCGCCGCCACCGGTGGTCGAACCCGTGTCGCCGATCTGGCGGCGCCTGGGCTGGGGCCTGCTGGTGCTGCTGGGCCTGGGTTTTGCAGCTACGTTCTGGACGCCCGCGCCGGTGCTGGCGCCCGGCGGCACCGAGGCCCTGCCGGTGGAAGCCGCGCCGCCGCGCGCGCCCGCCACGTCCGACCAGGTCACCCACCCGGATTACGCGCAGCTGGCCGCACCCGGCGACGAGCCCGTGGCCGCCGACCTGGCCCTGCTCAGCTGGATTGCTTCGAGTGAATCGGCCGGCAACGTGGGCGCCCGTGCCGACACGAGCGGCTCGGTGCCGCCGGAGCCACCCGTCCCCGACGACGCGCCCACCGCCTTCCAGGACCTGCCCCAGCCCCAGCGCGCCCTGTTGGTCCCGCTGGCGGGCGCCTGGCCCGGGCTGGAAGCCCCCATCCGCCGCCGTCTGCAGTCCAATGCCGCCCACTGGTTGGCGCTCGACCCCGCGCAGCGCGAAGCCCTCGCCGCGCGCATGCTCGCGTGGGACGCGCTGGCGGCGGCCGAACGCGCCCAGCGTCGCGGTCCGTTCGCTGCCTGGCAGGCGCTTTCGCAAGTCGAGCGCGAGCGGCTCCGGGCCGTCTTCGCCGAGCGGGCCGCGATGTCGCCCGAGCAGCGACAGGCCCAGCGCGACGAGTTCGAGGCGCTGCCCGCCGACCAGCGCCAGGAGTGGTGGCTGGGTCCGGAGATCGGCGCAGGATTCGCCCAGCTGCGGCCGCTGTTCGCGTTCGTGCCCGAGGGCGAACGCACGGCCCTGCTGTCGCTGCTGCGCGCCCTGTCGCCACAGGCGCGCGCCGACCTGGCCCTGCTGGCGCGGCGGTTGCCTGCCAACCAGCGCGAAAGCCTGCGGCGCGACCTGATGGCGGCGCCGCCGGCCGAGCGCGAAGCGCTTATCCGGGCGCGGCTGGAGCGCTGAGCCGAAGCGGCGGCCGGGCCCACGCCCGGCGGCTCACATGTTCACCAGGCTCACCAGCAGGCTCAGCGTGGCGCCCAGCGACACCAGCACCAGGTAGCAGCTGCCCAGCGCGCCGTACTTGACCAGCGTGATCGGCCAGCCCTGGCCATAGATGCGTTTTTGCATCAGCAGCAGGTACAGCGGCAGCCACGCGATCAGCGCGATCTCCGCCCAGCCCAGCGGCATCGACAGCCAGGGCATCGACGCCGTCCAGCCCGCCAGCGCATCCAGCGCCAGCACCAGCAGCAGGCCCGCGCACAGGAAGCTGTGGCTGTGCAGCGCCACGATCAGGTGTTCCATGTAAAGCCGCCGCTTGAACAGATAGGCGATCTTCAGCAACAGCGCGAACAGCGGCAGCAGCAAGAACAGCGTGGTGGGCACGTTCGACAGGAACGCGTCCTTGAGCAGGTTCGGGTCTTTCTGGATGCGCTGGATGTTTTCCTGGGCGTCGCCAGCCAGCAGGTTGAGGCGGGTGTTCGCCGCCTCGGGCAGGGCGTCTATCTTCACTGGGTTGGTCTGGGGGTCCCAGGCGCGGCCGTTGAAACTCAGGGTGGGGTCGTCCGGTGGCACCGGCTTGCCCTGCGCGTCCGCGTTCTCTATCACGGCGATGCGGCGCGCCGCCTCGTCCGCGATGGCCTTCTTTGCTGCGTCCATGCCCGCCGCCACGCCCGGGGCTTGGCCGCTCGCTTCATCCAGCGCGGCGATTGCCCGGTCGCGTGCGGTTTCCACTTGGGCCACGGTGTTGGCGCGGCGGATGCTGCCGTCTTCGTCGCCCGCCGCATCGATCACGATGGGCGGCGGGCTGCCGTCGTTGACGTTGATGTCGAAGCTGAGCTTGGCCGCGAAGAACGCGAACAGGCTCAGGAAGACGAACAGCCGCACCGGGCTGACGTAGCGGACGCGGCGGCCGGCGAAGTACTCCATGCTCAGGTGGCCCGGCCGCAGCAGCAGCGGTCCGAGCGTGCGCAGGATGCGCGAGTCGAGTTCAAACACCGAATCCATGAAGTCGCCGACGATGCTGCTGAAATGCCGCACCAGGCCCTGCGTGGGCTGGCCGCAGGCGTAGCAGTGTTCACCCAGCAGCGGCTCGCCGCAGTTCTGGCAGCGGCGCGCCGGCGCAGGCTCGGCGGCGGGCAGGGGTTCGGCGGCAGGCAGGGGCGTGGTCATGGCGGGCTCTCGTGCGACAGCGGCTAATATAGCGATCCTGAGGCCTGCGGCATTGTCCATGAGTCATTCCGAAACACGCGCCGTACGCCTGTGGCGCGAGATGCGCGTCAGCTTCGCGCTGGCGCTGCCGCTGGTGATCGGCCAGGCCTCGTCGATGGCGATGAACATCGTGGACACCGTGCTGGCCGGCCGGCACGGCCCGGTCACCCTGGCCGCGGTGGGCGTGGGCAGCGCCGTGTGGTCGGTGGTCATCCTGGTGAGCATCGGCGTGCTGATGGCCGTACCGCCGACGGTGGCCCAGCTCAACGGCGCCGGCCGCCGCGCCGAGATCGGGCCGGTGTTCCGGCAGGCGCTTTGGCTGGCGCTGATCCTGGGCCTGGGCCTGTTCTTCGTGGTGCGGGCGGGCGCGCTGGCGCTGGCGCCCATGGGCATCACGGCCGAGGCCCGTCCCGAGGCCGAGGCCTTCCTGCGTGCGATCAGCTGGGGCGCCCCGGCGCTGGCCCTGTACTTCTGCCTGCGCAACCTCAGCGAAGGAATCGCCTGGACCAAGCCCGCGATGGTGTTCGGCCTTGCCGGGCTGGTGCTGTTGGCGCCGCTGGGCTACTTCCTGATGTTCGGGCTGGGCCTGGGCGCGGCCGGGCTGGGTTATGCCGTGGCGGTGACGCTTTACTGCCAGACGCTGGCGCTGTGGCTTTACCTGTGGCACTCGCCGCGCTTCGCCGACCTGGGCCTGTTCACGCGCTTCGATCCGCCGCGCTGGGCGCCGATCCGCAGCCTGCTGGCGCTGGGCCTGCCGATGGGCGTTTCGGTGTTCATGGAAGGCAGTCTGTTCGTGGCTACCGCGCTGTTGATCGGCCAGCTGGGAACCACCCAGATCGCCGCGCACCAGATCGCCATCCTGGTGGCCAGCCTGGCCTTCATGGTGCCGCTGGGCGTGGCCATGGCCACAACGGTGCGCGTGGGCCATGCGGTGGGCGCCGGCGACCCGTCGGCGGTGCGCTGGGCGGCGGCGGCCGGCTACGGGCTCGCGATGATCGCGCAGACGGTGTCTGCCGTGCTGCTGGTGGTGTGTGCGGGGTGGCTGGCCAGCCTGTTCACCACCGATCCGGCGGTGATCGCCCTGGCCACCCTGCTGATGGCGTATGCGGCGGTGTTCCAGTATCCCGACGGCCTGCAGGCGATGTCGGCCGGGGCGCTGCGCGGGCTGAAAGATACGCGGGTGCCGATGTTCATCACCGTGTTCGCCTATTGGGGCCTGGGGCTGCCGCTGGGCTACTGGCTGGGCATCGTTGGCGGGCGGGGCGCGCCCGGCCTCTGGACCGGACTCATCCTGGGTTTGAGCGTGGCCGCCACGCTGCTGGGCTGGCGCTTCTGGCGGCTTGCCCGCCGTCCCCTGGCGCGGGTGGGCGTGACCTAACGCCCATGCGGCCTTCACCCCGGCTGCGTATGCTGGAACCTGGATAACCTGGAGTCACCCCATGTCCCATTCACAGCCTGGCCCGATCCGGCGCTTCCTGGGCGGCATCTGGAACACCGTCAACTTCTTCCGCCGGTTCGTTTTCAACGTCCTTTTCCTGCTGGTGCTGTTCCTGTTGCTGGTGGCGATCCTTGCCAACCCGGGCGTGCAGCCGCTGGAGGAAAAGACGGCGCTGGTGCTGGACATGAACGGGGTGCTGGTGGAGCAGTTCACGTCAGCGCCCCTGGATCGCGCGGTGAACCAGGCCACCGGCCAGGCACAGCCCGAGATCCAGCTGCGCGACGCGCTGAAGGCCATCAAGGCCGCCAAGGACGACAAGCGCATTGATCGCATCGTGCTGCTGACCGACGGCTTCAACTCCGCCGGCTTCGCCGCGTTGCGCGACCTGGCGGCCGCGCTGCGCGACTTCCGCGCGTCGGGCAAGCAGGTGGTGGCCTTCGGCACCAACATGGAGCAGAAGCAGTACTACCTGGCCGCGCAGGCCGACGAGGTCTACCTCGACCCGATGGGCGGCGTGCTGCTCGAGGGCCTGGGCCGCTACCGCATGTACTACCGCGAAGGCCTGCAGGACAAGCTGGGCGTGGACGTGCACCTGTTCAAGGTGGGTGAGTTCAAGTCCGCCGCCGAGCCCTTCGTGCTGGACGCGGCGTCGCCGGCCGCGCGTGAGGCCGACCTGTTCTGGATGACCGACGTCTGGCAGCGTTTCGTCGCCGACCTGGCGCAGGCGCGCAAGCTCGACGTGGCCGCGGTGAACGCCATGATCAACGACCTGCCCGCGCGCGTGCAGGCCGCCTCGGGCGACCTGGGCAAGCTGGCGATGGACGAGCAGCTGGTGGACGGCCTGATGACCAGCCAGGACGTGGAAACGCTGCTGATCGAACGTGGCGTCGCCGACGAGGAAGGCACCAGCTTCCGGCAGATCGACCTCAAGGGTTACCAGGCACACCTGATGCGCGAGAACCTGCGCATGGACAAGCGTCCGCAGGTGGCCGTGGTGGTGGCCCAGGGCGAAATCACCGACGGCGACCAGTCGCCGGGCACCATTGGCGGCGAGTCCACGTCGGCGCTGCTGCGCCAGGCGCGCGAGGACGACGAGGTCAAGGCCGTGCTGCTGCGGGTGGATTCGCCCGGCGGCGGTGTGTTCCCGTCCGAGCAGATCCGCCGCGAAGTCGAGCTGATCAAGGCCGCCGGCAAGCCGTTGGTGGTTTCCATGGGCAACGTGGCGGCGTCGGGTGGCTATTGGATCTCGATGAACGCCGACCGCATCTACGCCGACGAATCCACCATCACCGGTTCGATCGGCATCTTCGGCCTGTGGATGACGGTGCCGCGCGTGCTCGAGAAGATCGGCGTGAGCACCGACGGCGTCGGCACCGCGCCGCTCGCCGGCGCCTTCGATCCCACGCGTCCGCTGGACCCCAACGCCGGCATCATCATCCAGGCGATCATTGAAAAAGGTTACGCCGACTTCACCGGCAAGGTGGCCGCGGCGCGCGGCAGCACGCCCGAGAAGATCGACCAGGTGGCACAGGGTCGCGTCTGGAGCGGCGCGCAGGCCAAGGAACGCGGGCTGGTGGACGAGCTGGGCGGCCTGGAGGCGGCGTTGGCCTACACCGCGTCGCTGGCCAAGCTCGAGCCGGGCAAGTACGCCGTGAGCTACGTCGAGAAGCCGCTGTCGCCGTTCGAACGCTTCGTGGTGAACATGGGCGGCAACACGCGCATGCACGGCGTGCTGCGCGTGCTGGCGCCGACGCCGCTGCTGCTTGACCGGGAAACGCTGGCCAAGGTCGAAGGCGAGCTGTCCTGGCTGGACGGCAACGGGCGCTCGCCGTTCCGCGCCGTGGCCCACTGCCTCTGCGCTTACTGAGCCAACGGCTCCACGTCGAAAAAGCCCGGGCTTGCCCGGGCTTTTTCTTGCTCAGCCGCCGGCGTCTTCGAGGGCTTTGCGGCGATCGGCGTCGCTGCTGGCCTGGTTGGCTTCGACGGCTTTGGCCTTGTCGATCGGTTCGTTGATGGCGTCGCGCAGTTGGGTCGACCCGGTCTGGGGCTCGGGCAGGGTGTCGGGCGCCGGGTCGGGGGTGGGCGCATCGCAGGCCGCCAGGGCCAGGCAGGCGGCGAGGATCAGGGCAGTGCGCATTTTGCTGCTCCGCGGGTGGGCTTGGCCGTTATCCTACGCCTGGGCCGACGGGAGAGTTCCGATGACGAGCAGCCGCTGGCGGCTGGATGGGCAGGTGGCGCTGGTGACGGGCGCGAGCGCGGGCATTGGCCGCGCCATCGCCGCCGAACTGCTGGGCCTGGGCGCCGACGTGATGCTGGTGGCGCGCGACGAGGCGGCGCTCGAGGCGGCCCGCACCGAGCTGGAAGAGATGTTCCCGCTCAGCCAGGTCCGCGCGTTCGCGGCCGACGTGGCCGATGCGGAACAGCGCAGGGAAATCTTCGACTGGGTCGAGGACCTCGGCCACGGCCTGCAGGTGCTGGTCAACAACGCCGGCACCAATCTGCGGCGGCCCACCATGGACTATTCCGATGCCGAATGGCGCGCGCTGTTCGAGACCAACCTGTTCTCGGCCTTCGAGCTGAGCCGGTTCGCCTTCCCGCTGCTCCGCCAGCACGCGTGCTCGAGCATCGTCAACGTCGGCTCGGTGTCGGGCCTCACCCACGTACGAACCGGCGCGCCCTACGGCATGACCAAGGCGGCGCTGCACCAGCTCACCCGCAACCTCGCCTGCGAATGGGCCGAGGACGGCGTGCGCGTGAACGCGGTGGCGCCGTGGTACATCCGCACGCGCCGTACGTCCACGTCCCTGGCCGACCCGGACTACCTGGACGAAGTGATCGACCGCACGCCCATGGGCCGCATCGGCGAGCCCGAGGAAGTGGCGTCGGCGGTGGCCTTCCTGTGCCTGCCGGCCTCGAGCTATGTCACCGGCGAGTGCATCGCGGTGGACGGCGGCTTCCTGCGCTACGGTTTCTGAGCCGCGCGCTCAGCGGCAGCTTTCGTTGACGATGCGTTCGATGCGGATCGCTTCGGACTTGCGAAACGCGGCGGTGTCGCTGAAGGCGTGCAGGGCGTTGGATCGGGCCGTTTTAAGCCGGGCCTTGAACTGGTCGCAGGCGCTGGCGTCGTCCAGCCGCAGGCACGACTCGGACACCCAGCGGCAGCTTGCGGCGCCCTGCGCCGAGCCGCGCACGTCGTAGCCCAGCACCGACAGCGGCACGCAGCGCGTGTTGGGGTCGTAGTCTTCGGAGAAGCGCACTTCGCCGTCGTAGTCGGTGCACTGGAACAGGGGCGGCGGCGGGTAGGGCAGCGCGGGTCCCGGCGGCGGTGGCTCGGGTGGCAGGGCCTGGGGTTCCGGCTCGGGGGACGCCGCCGGCTTGGGCACGGGATCCTGGGGGCGCGTCATCTGGCGCATGGTCTGGGTCTGGCCGGCCGCGCAGGGTTCGTCCTGCAGCATCGCGCGGCCGCTCGCGTCCTGGCAGCGATAGACCGTGATGTCCTGCGTGGCCGCGGGTCCGACGGCGAACAGGAAAATGGCTAAGCTGGCTTGGATGAACCGGCGCATCGCCGGATTCTCCACCCGCCACGCCGACACTGCCAGCCCGGACCCCGCCATGACCCGCCTGCTGTTCATCCTTGCCCTGCTGATGCCTGCCGCCGTACCGGCCGCCATTCCCGCGGCGCCGCCCCGCGCCGAAGGCGAAGGCCCTTACCCCCAGCTGATCCTGCGCGGGGCCACCGTCATCACCGGCACCGGCGCGCCCGCCTTCGGGCCGGTGGACATCGTGGTGGAAGGGGATCGCATCGTCGAAGTGCGCGTGGTCGGCAGCGCCAATACGTCGATCAACCCGGCCAATCGACCGGCGCTCAAGGACGGCGGGCGGGAAATGGACCTCAGCGGCCAGTTCGTCATGCCAGGCATCGTGGACATGCACGGCCACATCGGCGGCGACGAGCAGGGCGTGGACGCCGAGTACGTCTACAAGCTGTGGCTCGGCCACGGCATCACCAGCGTGCGCGATCCGGGCTGCGGCAACGGCATCGACTGGTGCGTGAGCGAACAGCGCCGCAGTGAAGCCAACGCCATCACCGCGCCGCGCATCTTCCCCTACGCCTTCTTCGGCTCGGGTCGCGACACGCCGATCACCACGCCAGCGCAGGCGCGCCAGTGGGTGCGCGACATGAAGGCCAAGGGCGCGCTGGGCATGAAGTGCTTCGGCTACCGGCCCGACATTCTGCAGGCGGCGTTCGACGAACTGCGCAAGCTCGGCATGGGCAGCGCCTGCCACCATGCCCAGCTCGACGTGGCGCGCGTGAACGTGCTCACCACCGCGCGCTGGGGCCTGACCACGATGGAGCACTGGTACGGCCTGCCCGAGGCGCTGTTCGACGGCCAGACCGTGCAGCAGTACCCGGCCGACTACAACTACCAGAACGAACAGCATCGCTTCGGCCAGGCTGGCCGGCTTTGGGCGCAGGCCAGCGAGAAGGGCAGCGAACGCTACGAGGCCGTGATCACCGAACTGCTGGCGCTGGACTTCACCCTGGACCCCACGTTCACCATCTACCAGGCCACGCGCGACCTGATGCGCGCGCGCCGCGCCGACTGGCACGAGGCCTACACGCATCCGGCGCTGTGGGATTTCTTCACGCCCAACCGCGACAACCACGGCAGCTTCTTCTTCGACTGGGGCAGCGAGGAAGAGGCCGTTTGGAAGGACAACTACCGGCGCTGGATGGCCTTCGTGAACGACTACAAGAACCGTGGCGGCCGCGTCACCGTGGGCAGCGATTCGGGCTACATCTACAAGACCTACGGTTTCGGCACCATCGAGGAGCTGGAGCTGCTGCGCGAGGCCGGCTTCCATCCGCTGGAGGTGATCCGTGCCGCTACGCTGTCGGGCGCGCAGGCGCTGGGCGCTCAGGACCGGATTGGATCGATCGAAGCGGGCAAGCTGGCCGACCTGGTGGTGTTGGCCGAAAACCCGCTGGCCAACCTCAAGGTGCTCTATGGCACCGGCCATGCGCGCCTGGGCGACGACGGCAAGCTGCACCGCGTGGGCGGCGTGCGGTACACGATCAAGGGCGGGCTGGTGTACGACGCGCCGGCACTGCTGGCCGATGTTCGCCGCAAGGTCGCCGCGGAAAAAAGCCGCCGCGGCATCACCACCTATCCGCCGCCGGGCGACTGACCCGGCTGCGGTTTGCGGTGAGGCCGCCGAACGCGCCGGCGTGGCCTTGGTGGCGGACTTCTTCACCGCTTTCTTGGCCGCTTTCTTCGCGGGGGCCTTCTTGGCCGCCGTCGTCGCAACCTTCTTGGCGGCTTTCTTGGTCGCCTTCTTGGCGGCCTTCTTCACCGCTTTCTTGGCCGGTGCCTTGGCGGGCGCGTCGGCACCGGCTTCAGCCACCTTCTTGGTGGCTTTCTTCGCGGTCTTCTTGGCCGCGACCTTCTTGCCGAAGCGGCCGCCCTTGCGCACCGGCTTGCCGGCCAGCAGCAGCTCCTCGCACTCGGCCTGGGTCAGGCTGGCGGGCTCGCGGTCCTTGGGGATCTTGCCGTTCTTCTCGCCGTCGGTGATGTACGGGCCGTAGCGGCCGTTCAAAACCTGGATCTCGGTGCCGGGGAAGACCTTGATGGTGCGGTTGGCGATCATCTCGATCTTCGCGCGCACCAGCTCCACCGCGGCATCGAAGCTGATGGTGTAGGGGTCGTCGGTCTTGCCCAGCGAGGCATAGGTGTCGCCCAGCTTCACGAAGGGACCGAAGCGGCCAACGGCCACGGTGACGTCCTTGCCCTCGTGCTGGCCCAGGCTGCGCGGCAGGTTGAACAGCGGCAGCGCGTCTTCCAGCGTGATGGTGTGCATGCTGGTGCCGGGGCGCAGCGAGGCGAACTTGGGCTTGTCTTCGTCTTCGGCCGTGCCGATCTGCGCGAACGGCCCGTAGCGGCCCAGGCGCACCGACACCGGCTTGCCCGACTTGGGGTCGACGCCCAGCACGCGCGAACCGGTGGCTTCGGAGCGGTCCACCGACTCGCTCTTTTCGTCGATGGTGGCCTTGAACGGCTTCCAGAAGCGCTCCAGCAGCGGCACCCACGCCGCCTCGCCGGCCGCGACCGAGTCCAGTTCGTCCTCGAGCTTGGCGGTGAAGTCGTAGTCCACGTACTGCATGAAGTGGCTGGACAGGAAGTTCGCCACCGCGCGGCCGACGTCGCTGGGACGGAAGCGGCGGTTGTCGAGGTAAACGTATTCGCGGTTCTGCAGCACCTGGATGATGCTGGCGTAGGTGGACGGACGGCCGATGCCGTATTCCTCCAGCGTCTTGACCAGCGACGCTTCCGAGAAGCGCGGCGGCGGCTCGGTGAAATGCTGGTCGGTGTGGATGCTGCCCAGCGGCACGTCCTGGCCGGTCTTCATCGGCGGCAGCTTGCGGCCGTCGTCGTCGTCCTCGGCGGTCTTGGCGTCCTTGCCTTCTTCGTAAACGGCCAGGAAGCCCGGGTCGATCACCGTGGTGCCGCTGGCGCGGAAGCTGTGTTCACTGCCGGCGGCCAGTTCGACCGAAACCGTGTTCATTGTCGCCGGCACCATCTGCGAGGCGACCGTGCGCTTCCACACCAGCTCGTAGAGGCGGCGCGCGTCGTCGTCCAGGTACTTGGCCACCGAGGCGGGCGTGCGCAGCGCGGACGTGGGCCGGATGGCTTCGTGCGCTTCCTGGGCGTTCTTGGACTTGGACTTGTACTCGTTGGGCTTGTCGGGCAGCGCGCCGGTACCGAAGTCGCGGGCGATGACGTCGCGGATTTCGCTGACGGCATCGACGGAAAGATTGACGGAGTCGGTACGCATGTAGCTGATCAAACCCACGGCGCCTTCTTCGCCGATTGCGACGCCTTCATACAGCTTCTGCGCCACGCGCATGGTGCGCGAGGTGGTGAAGCCGAGCTTGCGCGCGGCCTCCTGCTGCAGCGTGGAGGTAATGAACGGCGGCGAGGGCCGGCGCTTGCGCTCCTTGCTGACCACGTCGGTGACGCGCAGGGCGTCGCCGGCGGCCTTCACCAGGCGCGCGCGCGCCGCTTCGGCGGTGGCCGACTCGGTGATGGTGAACTGTTCGAACTTCTTGCCGTCCAGCTTCACCAGCCGCGCCGTGAACGCCTGCTGCGGGTGGTTGAGCTCGGCCTCCATGGACCAGTACTCGCGCGGCACGAAGGCTTCGATCTCCTCCTCGCGCTCGACGATCATGCGCAGGGCGGGCGACTGCACCCGGCCGGCCGACAGGCCGCGCTGCACCTTGCGCCACAGCACGGGCGAGAGGTTGAAGCCCACCAGGTAGTCCAGGGCGCGGCGCGCCTGCTGGGCGTCCACCAGGTCGCCGGCGCCCAGGCGCGGGGTGTACACCCCCGCCCGGAGAGCCGTGGGGGGGGTTTTGGGGGTCACCCCCCCGGGCGCG
>NZ_JAIBFH010000236.1 GCF_019459675.1 Arenimonas sp. | reverse complement strand
CCCCGGCCGGGCCCCGACCCGGATGTCGGCGCTCTGTGGAATGTTGGGCAAGCGCAGCCGGTCGGTTCGCCCGGTGCCGAAGGCGATCGTGCGCAGGCCCGAGCGCGTCACCTGCACCGGGATGGCGTGGTCGGGATCGGTAAGCAGCAGCGCGGTGGCGCGGCGCGGCGTGACTTCAATCACCTGCCCCAGCACGCCGCCGGCGTCGATCATG
Organism: Arenimonas sp.; assembly: GCF_019459675.1. Classification (GTDB taxonomy): domain Bacteria; phylum Pseudomonadota; class Gammaproteobacteria; order Xanthomonadales; family Xanthomonadaceae; genus Arenimonas. The sequence continues at coordinate 2,687 of NZ_JAIBFH010000236.1, read as the reverse complement.
GCCTGGCCGACCACCACGCCTTCATTGCTGCCGGCATCGAGCACGATGCGCTGGCGGGACGGGTCGAGGTCGACGTCGATAATACCCACCAGCTGCGCCGACAGCCGGTAGCCGCGGGTGCCGCCAAGCAGTTCGCGCAGACGCTGGTTTTCTTCGCCCACCGCCACCAGCCGGTGCAGCCGGCTGGCGCTGACCTGCAGTTCGCGGGTGAGGCGGGTGTTCTCGGATTCGAGCTCGCTGCGCGAGCTGGCCAGCCGGCTCGCACCTTCCACCAGTCGGCCGGGCGAGGCCGCCAGCCACCACACCGGCTCGGCCAGCACGGAAAGCGCTTGCCTGGCCTGGCTGGCGAAGCCGCCGCGCTGGTCGGCGACCATCAGCGTGATCGCCAGCGCGAGGTAGGCCAACAGCGGCAGGGTGCCACCGGCGCTTTCACTGAGACGGGACGCGGTCGAGCCGGGATAAGCCACGTGGTTTTCCGGGAGTGGCCTGGGGTTACTCCGGCGAGAAGAACTCGTTGCCGTGCATGTCGATCATCTCGAGCGCACGGCCACCGCCGCGCGCCACGCAGGTGAGCGGGTCGTCGGCGACGTGCACGTGCAGGCCGGTTTCCTCGGAGATCAGCTTGTCGAGGTCGCGCAGCAGCGCACCGCCACCGGTGAGCACGATGCCGCGCTCGGCGACGTCGGCGCACAGTTCCGGCGGGGTCTGTTCCAGCGCCTGCTTGACCGCGCTGACGATGCCGCTGAGCGGTTCGTGCAGGGCCTCGAGCACTTCGTTGGAGTTGATGACGATCATGCGCGGCACGCCCTCGGCGAGGTTGCGGCCGGACACTTCCATCTCCTTGACCTCGGACTGCGGGAACGCGCAGCCGATCTGCAGCTTGATGCGCTCGGCCGTGGTTTCGCCGATCAGCGTGCCGTGGTTGCGGCGCACGTAGTTGATGATGGCGTCGTCGAAGCGGTCGCCGCCGATGCGCACCGACTGCGAATAGACGATGCCGTTGAGCGAGATCACCGCGACTTCCGAGGTGCCGCCGCCGATGTCGATGACCATCGACCCGCGCGCCTCGTCCACCGGGATGCCGGCGCCGATCGCGGCGGCCATGGGCTCTTCGATCAGGTAGACCTCACGGGCGCCGGCTTCTTCGGCCGATTCCTTGATGGCGCGGCGCTCGACCTGGGTCGAACCGCAGGGCACGCAGATCAGCACCCGCGGGCTGGGCCGCAGGAAGCGCGACGTGTGCACCTTCTTGATGAACTGCTTAAGCATTTCCTCGGTGTGGGTGAAGTCGGCGATGACGCCGTCCTTCATCGGCCGGTGCGTGGTGATGTTGCCGGGCGTGCGGCCGAGCATCTTCTTGGCTTCGGCGCCGACGGCGGCCACTTCGCGGCCGCCCTGGGTGTGGCGCACGGCCACCACCGAAGGCTCGTTCAGGACGATGCCCTGGCCGCGGACGAAAATGAGGGTGTTGGCGGTGCCCAGATCGATCGACAGGTCGTTCGAAAACAGGCCGCGGAGCTTCTTGAACATCAGGGGGAAGCCTTGGGAATGAGGTTTTCGGGGATTGACTAGATTACCAACCCGCGCCCGGGCCCGGCAAGGAAAAACAGCGGTTTTCCGTGCCATGTCCGCTACGAAAAGCTAACATGTGGCCCTTCCGCCGGGTGCCTCCTGCGGTCCCACCTTCGAGGTCCACGATGCCTTCTGCCCTGATCTGCGGTTCCCTGGCGTACGACACCATCATGGTGTTCCAGGACCAGTTCAAGAATCACATCCTTCCCGACAAGGTGCACATCCTGAACGTGTCGTTCCTGGTGCCCAGGATGCGCCGCGAGTTCGGCGGCTGCGCCGGCAACATCGCTTACAACCTCAAGCTGCTGGGCGGCAACCCGATCCCGATGGCCACGGTGGGCCAGGACTTCGGTCCCTACCGCGAGCACTTCGAGGCCTGCGATATCCGCCTCGACCACGTCAAGGAGCTGGGCGACCTGTTCACCGCCCAGGCCTTCATCACCACCGACCTGGACGACAACCAGATCACGGCCTTCCATCCGGGCGCCATGATGCGGTCGTACGAAAACCACGTCCGGGACGTCCAGGACGTCGGCTTCGGCATCGTCGGACCCGACGGTTACGAGGCGATGCTGCAGAATTCGAAGGAGTTCGCCGAACTAGAGATCCCGTTCATCTTCGACCCGGGCCAGGCCATGCCGCTGTTCAGCGGCAAGGAACTGACCACGATGATCGAACAGGCCACCTACGTCACCGTGAACGACTACGAGTCGAGCCTGCTGCAGGACAAGACCGGCCTGAGCGAGAAGGACATCGCCGAGCGGGTGAAGGCCTACATCATCACCCGCGGCCCCAAGGGCTCCGAGGCGCACACGCGGGCGGGTGAAATGCACATCCCGTCGGCCAACGCCATGCGCGTGGTGGACCCCACCGGCTGCGGCGACGCCTACCGCGCCGGCCTGATCTTCGGCCTGATGAACGGCATGGACATGGCCACCACCGGCCGCATCGCCTCGCTGATGGGCGCGCTGAAGATCGAGCACCTGGGCCCGCAGAACCAGCGTTTCGACTACGACGAGTTCGCCGAACAGTTCCGCCAGCAGTTCGGCTACGCCCTGCGCTGAGCCCCGGCGGGGACCCTGCCTGACATGAAAAGGGCCGCGCCCCCCCGCGCC
>NZ_JAIBFH010000233.1 GCF_019459675.1 Arenimonas sp. | reverse complement strand
GGGGGGGGGGGGGGGGGGGGGCGGCCCCGGGGGCCCTCGCCGCTCAGGCTGGACTCAGACTTTTTTTTTGCGCGGTTCTCGTAGGCCGCGCGCTTCTCGGCGATCAGCTGGCGCTGGGCGTCGCTCAGCTCCGGGTCGATGATCATGCCGATCGACTTCAGGTGTTCTTCCACCACGGAGCCGATCTCGGCCACGATGGACGGCATGTACACGCCGCCGGCCTTGAAGTAGCCGCCGCGCGGGTCGAACACCGCCTTCATCTCGTCCACCAGGAACGTGACGTCGCCGCCCTTGCGGAACACGGCGCTCATGATGCGGGTCAGGGCCACGATCCACTGGAAGTGGTCCATGTTCTTGGAGTTGATGAACACTTCGAACGGCCTGCGCAGTTCGTGTTCGGTGCCCGGGTTCAGCACGATGTCGTTGATGGTGACGTACATCGCGTGCTCGACCAGCGGCGACTTGATCTTGTAGGTGTTGCCGATCAGCACTTCGGGGCGCTCGACCTTTTCGTGCATCTGGATGATGTCGGCGCCGGGGAACTCGACGACGGCAGCCACGGGCGCGGCGACGGGCGCGGCGGCTTCCTTGGCTTTGTCCTCGGGCTTCTGGACGCTGTAGGACTTGATTTTCTTGCTGATCTTGATGGCCATGCTTTTCTTTTTGCTTATCGGATTCGGAGGGGTTTCGCCCGGAGCCCCCCACCGCACAGCGGCGGGGGGGCGGGGTGTCACATCGGGACAGCCTCAGGCTTTAGCGCTTCCTGGCAACCTTTCGGGCGGTCGTCTTGCGGGCCGCCGGCTTCTTGGCGACCTTCTTTGCTGCCTTCTTGGCCGGGGCCTTCTTGGCGGCAACCTTGCGGACGGCTTTCTTGACCGTCTTCTTGACCGCAGCCTTCTTGGCGGCGACCTTGCGCGTAGCTTTCTTGGCGGTCTTCTTGGCCGCGACCTTCTTGGCCGCGATGGAACGCTTCGCGGTCGTGATGGCCTTCTTGACCTTGCGCTCGGTCTTGGCGACAGACTTCTTCACGGCCTTGATGGCCTTTTTGGCCGCCTTGGTGTTGGCGCCCTTCTTGGCCGCTGCACTCCGGGCTGCCTTGGTGGGCGCCTTCTTGGCGGCCGCCTTCTTGCGAGCGGGCTTCTTCTTGGTCAGCCCAACCGCCTGTGCCGCCGCCGCAACCGTTTTGCCGGCACTGGCCGCGGCCTTGGAAACCGCCTTGCCGGCGTTGGTCTTGCTGGCGCGCTTGACCTGCTCCTTGGCTGCGGTCATTGCCATGTTGGCGCCGCCGGCAATCACGCTGCCAAGCTCGGACGCCTTTTCCCCGACTGTTTCGGCGGCACTGGAAATGGCCGCTTTGACACCGTTGCCGTTACTCATACCCCTCACCTCGTCGATGAAACCGCGGCAGCTGCCGCGGACCTTGCCAACTTAGCGCGAACCGGGCCCGAATGCGCACGCCTGCGCGCACGCGTTCAGGCTTCAGAACTTGCCGTAGTAGCCTTCCTTGAGCGCATCGAACAGGTTGGCGGCGCTGTGCAGCTCGCCGTCGTATTCGATTTCGTCGTTGCCCTTGGCCTCCACCATCGTGCCGTCCTCGAGCTCGAAGCGGTAGGTGGTGTTCTCAAGGTCGGACTCCTTCACCAGCACGCCCTGGAAGGCGGCCGGGTTGAAGCGGAAGGTGGTGCAACCCTTCAGGCCCATCTTGTGGGCGTAGGTGTAGATGTCCTTGAAATCCTCGTACGGATAATCCGTCGGGACGTTGGCGGTCTTGGAAATGGACGAGTCGATCCACTTCTGGCTGGCCGCCTGGATATCCACGTGCGCCTTGGGCGTGATGTCGTCGGCCGAGATGAAGTAGTCCGGCAGGCGGGAAGCGTCGTCGCTGCTGTAGGGCATGGCTTCGGCGTTCACCAGGGTGCGGTAGGCCAGCAGCTCGTAGCTGAACACCTCGACCTTTTCCTTGGACTTCTTGCCTTCGCGGATCACGTTGCGGCTGTAGTGGTGCGCGAACGAGGGCTCGATGCCGTTGGAGGCATTGTTGGCCAGGCTCAGCGAGATGGTGCCGGTGGGCGCGATGGAGCTGTGGTGGGTGAAGCGGGCGCCGGCTTCGGCCAGCTCGGCCACCAGCTCAGGCGCCACTTCGGCCACGCGCTGCATGTAGCGCGAGTACTTGGCGTGCAGCTGGCGGCCCTTGATCACCTGGCCGACCTTCCAGCCGTCGGTCTTCATTTCCGGGCGCTTGCGCAGCATCTCGGCGGTAACGGTGAAGTCCTCGTCCATGATGGGTGCCGGGCCCTTTTCCTTGCCCAGCGCCAGCGCCACTTCCCAGCCGGCCACGGCCATCTCGCGGCTCACCTGCTCGGTGAACGCGACCGAATCGGCCTCGCCGTACTTCATGCGCAGCATGGTGACCGTGCTGCCCAGGCCCAAGAAGCCCATGCCGTGGCGGCGCTTGCGCATGATCTCGTTGCGCTGCTGTTCCAGCGGCAGGCCGTTGATCTCCACCACGTTGTCGAGCATGCGGGTGAACACCCGCACCACTTCCTTGTATTCCTCCCAGTCGAAGCTCGCCTTGTCGGTGAACGGGTCGCGCACGAACGTGGTGAGGTTGATCGAGCCCAGCAGGCAGGCGCCGTAGGGCGGCAGCGGCTGCTCGCCACACGGGTTGGTGGCGCGGATGTTTTCGCACCACCAGTTGTTGTTCATCTCGTTGACGCGGTCGATCAGGATGAAGCCCGGCTCGGCGAAGTCATACGTGGACGCCATGATGCGGTTCCACAGCATCTGCGCGCGGATGTGGCCGTAGATCTTGCAGGCCACCATGCCGTCTTCGCGGGTGACGTAGTTGTTGCTGTGCGGCCAGTCGCGCCAGACGACCTGGGTGGGGTCGTCCACGTCGATTTCGTTGCGTTCCTTGATGTTCACCGGGAACACCAGCGGCCAGTCGGTGTCTTTCTCGACGGCCTGCATGAACTCGTCGGTGACCAGCAGCGAGAGGTTGAACTGGCGCAGGCGGCCGTCTTCGCGCTTGGCGCCGATGAACTCCTTAACGTCCGGATGGCTGACGTCGAAGGTGCCCATCTGGGCGCCGCGACGGCCGCCGGCCGAGCTGACGGTGAAGCACATCTTGTCGTAGATATCCATGAACGACAGCGGGCCCGAAGTGTAGGCGCCGGCGCCGGACACGTAGGCGCCGCGCGGGCGCAGCGTCGAGAACTCGTAGCCGATGCCGCAGCCGGCCTTCAGGGTCAGCCCGGCCTCGTGGACCTTGCCCAGGATGTCGTCCATCGAGTCGGTGATGATCCCCGACACGGTGCAGTTGATGGTGCTGGTGGCCGGCTTGTGCTCGAGCGCGCCGGCATTGGACGTGATGCGGCCGGCGGGGATGGCCCCGCGGCGCAGCGCCCAGACGAAGCGCTCGTACCAGTACTTCTGCTTTTCAGCCGTCGGCTCGGCCTCAGCCAGGGCCTTGGCCACGCGTTGATAGGTGTGGTCGATGGACGTATCCACCGGATCGCCCTTCTTGGTCTTGAGGCGATACTTCTTGTCCCAGATGTCCTGGGATGCCGGCTGCATCTCGATGACCTGCGCCGTGCTGTTCTTGACCGCCTCCAGGCGAACCGTGCTCATAAGTCCTTTCTTCCTCCCGGGTCACCCCCTCGGTGGGGGCGCCTTGTTGTGAATTCTTATTGGGTCGTGCCGGCCAGCAAGCCGAGGAACAAGGGGCCCGACTGCGGGGTGTGGCCCCGTGGCCTGGACGCTGTCCGTTCCGCTCCCTGCATGCCGTATCGCCGTCGCATCGTGCTTTTTGCAACGACCCCAAGCCTTGGGGCCGCTCCCCGCCGCACACCACAATATGTAGTGGCGGCGGCAGCCAAAACTACCCCTCCCTCAGGGGTCTGTCAACGGCTTGCAACATGGGAAAAATCAGCCGCTTCAAGATGTTCCACGGCTCTCCCAGACTTCCCCTGAAACCTCCGGAACGGGGTTTTAACCCGCTAATCCGGGCCTTCACGCCCCCGTGGAACCACGCCGGAACGTGACCACCGTCACCCTCCCGGGGCCGGCACCACCGGGCACTGGTCCACCCGGTCGTGGTCCAGGCCGGCGCGGCTGGTCCAGCATTCGCCCAGGAACGAGCAGTAGCAGATTCTTACTTCCACCCGGGCATCGCCGGGGAAGGCCTGGCGCAGGCGGTCGTCCCAGGCCACGGCGAACAGCCGCGAGGACTCGTCGGCCCCCAGCACGGTGTCCTGCAGGTCGTTGGCGCTGACCTGGTCCCAGCCGTAACCGTGGCCCGGGCCCAGCAGCACATCCAGCGCCTCGATCCACCCCGGCACGCGCCGGCCGTCCACCAGGATGGCCACGTCCCGCACCAGGGCCGGACCCAGGCCCTTGTTGCGGGCCACGAACTCATAGCCCTTGGCCGAGAACGACGGCCGGGCGCTGACGTGCGGCCAGACCATGGCCCGTTCCTGGTTGCGCTGCACGCTCACCTGCATCAGCGACGACAGCATGGCAAGGCCGCTGATGACCAGGGCACCGATGGCGATCCAGAACTCGGGATCGCGCTTGCGCGCCGGGGCGGACACGGGGGGCACTTCGGATTCGGGGCGGGGCTCGGGCGTCATGGCGGTCCTGGCGGCGGGCGGGCGGGTCGAGGCCCACTCGCATTTTGGGCATCGGGTTGCGAAGAAGCCATCGGCAACCCTTGTCCAGCCGCCGTTGGGTTCCCATCTGCTATTTGATCAACCTGCAGGCCTGTTCCCTGGCCAGAAATCTCCGGAGCCACGCAATGCGTCCCTTCACCGCCGTCACCTGCCTCCTCATTGCCGCCGCCGCGGGCGCCGGCGCCAGCCATTGGCTGTCCGCGCCGGCCGAGCCGGCTCCCGTGGCCACGCCCACACGGGCCGCCACCGCGCTGGACAAGGCCGCCACGTTGGCCCTGCCCCGCGCCGCCCAGGCCGCCCTGCCCGCCGGCGACGGCGGCAACCTGATCCCGTCGCTGGCGCCGATGCTGGAAGGCGTAACCCCAGCGGTGGTGAACATCTATACCCGCCAGGTGGTCCGGGTCCGCAACCCCCTGCAGGAGCTGTTCGGCATGCCGGGCATGCCCCAGCAGCGGGTGCAGCAGTCGCTGGGCTCGGGCGTGATCGTGGACGCCGAGCGCGGCCTGGTGCTGACCAACAACCACGTGATCGAGAACGCCGACGGCGTGTCGGTGACCCTGGCCGACGGCCGCACGCTGGAAGCCGAACTGGTGGGCGCCGACCCCGATACCGACGTGGCCGTGATCCGCATCCCGGCCGAGAACCTGACGGCCCTCAACCTCGCCGACTCGACGCAGCTGCGCGTGGGCGACTTCGTGGTGGCGGTGGGCAACCCCTTCGGCCTGGGCCAGACGGTCACCAGCGGCATCGTTTCGGCCGTGGGCCGCAGCGGCCTGCAGGGCCTGGGCTACCAGAACTTCATCCAGACCGACGCTTCCATCAACCCGGGCAACTCCGGCGGCGCGCTGGTGAACCTGCGTGGCGAGCTGGTGGGCATCAACACCGCCAGCTTCAATCCGCGCGGCAGTGCCGCCGGCAACATCGGCCTGGGCTTTGCCATCCCCGCCAACCTGGCGCGCGAGGTGATGCGCCAGCTGATGGCCTACGGCGAAGTGCGCCGGGGCTCGCTGGGCCTGGACGGCGAAGACATCACGCCCTTCGTGGCCAAGCAGGTCGGCCTGGACGAGAACCAGCGCGGCGCCCTGGTGGCGCGCGTGTACCGCGGGTCGCCGGCCGAACTGGCGGGCGTGCGCCCGGGCGACGTGATCACCGCCGCCAACGGCGAGCGCGTGGACGGCGCGCAGTCGCTGCGCAACATCGAGGGCCTGCTGCCCGTGGACCAGCAGGTGACGCTGGACCTGCTGCGCGGCGAGCGCAAGCTCACCGTGCAGGCCATCCTCAAGGCCCAGGCCAAGGAAATAGACGGCGGTGAAATCGATTCGCGCCTGACCGGCGCCACCCTCACCGAACTGCCCGAGCGCTTCCGCCAGCAGGGTCTGATCGGCGTGGTGGCCAGCAAGGTCGCGCCCGGCAGCCGCGCCGCCCAGAGCGGCCTGCGCGCCGGCGACCGCATCGGCCAGGTCAACCGCAACAACGTGGGCGACCTGGCGGCCTTCCGCAGCGCGCTGGCCTCGCCGCCGCGCGAGCTGGTGCTGAGCGTGGCGCGCGGCGGCCGCTTAGGGTACCTGGTGATGGAGTAAGTGCGGCGCCGTACCGGCCCCGGCTGCGGCGACGGTGTAATGTGAGCCACTCAACGCTGCAGGAGGATCCGCATGAACCGCACCCGAAACCCGATTGACGCCGCCGATGCCGAGTTCGAGGAAGCGGCCAGCCACCTCGACGCCGCCAAGGAAAACCTCGGCGACGCGCGCGATGCGCTCAAGTCCGGCGTTTCCGACGCCCTCGACGCCGGGGCCTCGGCCGCGCGCGAGGCCAAGGCCGAACTCGACGAGAAGCTGCACGGCCTGCTCGAACAGGGCAAGGGCATGCTGACCCAGGCCGAAGACCTGATCCGCAGCAAGCCGCTGGCCTCGTTCGGCGTCGCCTTCGCGGCCGGTTACCTGGTCGCGGCCCTCACCCGCCGCAAGTAAGCGCCCGCGATGAGCGAGCCCCGCCAGGCGCCCGGCCAGGCCCCGCCCGAAAGCGAGCCGCCGCGGCCCGACACCGGCCCGGCCGGCACCATCAGCGCCGACGCGCAGGCGGTGCTGGACGCGGCCAAGGCGGCGGCCGGTTCGTATTTCGGCGGTTTCACCACGGTGCGGCGGCTGTTCGCGGCCGAGGTCAGCCTGGCGCGCGATGCGCTGGTGAGCGCGCTGCTGTATCTGCTGGTCACCACCGTGATGTTGGGCACGGCCTACCTGCTGCTGACCGCCCTGCTGGTGGCGGGGCTGCGCGCCGCCGGCGCGCCCTGGCCGCTGGCGCTGGCGGTGCCGCTGCTGGTGAGCGTGGGCGTGGCGGTGTTCGGGATCCTGCGCGCGCAAAAGCTGCTGCAGTACGCCGATTTCGAGGCCACGCGGCGCCAGCTCAAGAAGGGCTTCCACGTCAATTCGCACGAGGACGCGCCGCTGTGAAGGGCCTGGAAGAAAAAATCGCCGCCGTGCAGCAGGCCGAGGCCGAGTGCGCCCGCCAGCGTTCCGAAGCCCACGACGCCTGGCACCACCTGCAGGACGAAATAAAACGCACCGCCACCCCGGTGCGCATCGTCGTGTCGGGCCTGGCGCTGGGCTTTGCCAGCGGCATCGCCACGCCGGCCGCGGCCGCGGCGGCCAATGGCAAGCTGGTCAGCGGCCCGATCTTCTCGATGCTGCTCGACACCGTGGTGCCGGGGCTTCTGGCCGGCATCACGGCCGCCGCGGCCGGTGCCGGCGACGTCGAGGACGCCGCGGCCGAGGCGGTGGACGAAGCCATGGACGAGGCGCAGGTAGCGCCGGTGCAAGCCGAGGCTGCGGTCAAACCCAAGCGCAAACGCAAGCGCAAACCCAGGACGCCCCGCCGTGATCCAGCCGACGCCTGACGCCAGCGCGTCC
>NZ_JAIBFH010000223.1 GCF_019459675.1 Arenimonas sp. | reverse complement strand
GGGCCGCCGGCGGGCGGGCGGGGGCCCCTACACACCGGACGACCGCGGCTGACCGCCATTGCCATGCGCTGCCTGCTGATAACGCCGCTGGCCTGGGCGGCCAATATCGTCGCCCGTCTGCCGCAGCCGGCCCTGCTGGGCCTGGGTCGGCTTGCGGCGTGGCTGGCCTGGCCGCTGCTGCGCTCGCGTCGTCGTATCGCGGCCATCAACATCGCGCTGTGTTTCCCCGCGCTGGACGCCTCGCGGCAGGCGGCGTTGGTGCGCGAAAGCGTGGTGAACACGGTCATTGGCGGCTTTGAACTACTGCGCGCCTGGCTGGCGCCGCCGCAGGCGCTGGCCGGGCTGGCCCGCATTGACGGGATCGATCACCTGCGCCAGGCGCTGGCGCGCGGACAGGGCGTGCTGCTGATGTGCGGCCATTTCACCCACACCGAACTGGCGGTGCGCCTGCTGGGCGAGGCGCTGGGCCAGCCGGTGCGGGTGGTGGTGCGCCGGCACAACAACGCCTGCCTGGAGCGCTGGTTCGATGCGTCGCGCACCGCGGTGTTCGGGCCCACCATCGGCAAGAAGGACGTTCGCGCCCTGCTGCGCACCCTGGGCAACGGCCAGCCCGTGGTGTATTCGGCCGACCAGAACTTCACCTACCAGAATGCGTTCGTGCCTTTCTTCGGCGTCCCGGCCGCCACGCTCACCGCCACGCCCGGCCTGGTGCAGCGCGCCGGCGCGGTGCTGCTGCCGTTCTGGTACCGGCGCGACGAACAGGGCCGCTACGTGATCCGCATCGAACCCACCTGGCCCGGCTGGCCCAGCGGTGACGCGGTGGAAGACGCCGCGCGCTACATGCGCGAGCTCGAGGCGGTGGTGCGCGAGTGCCCGGGCCAATACCTCTGGGCGCACCGGCGTTTCAAGACCCGACCACCCGGTGAGCCGCCGGTCTACTGATCAGCCGTAGCGGCGCTTGCTGCCGTCGGGCTGGCGCTTGAAGCGCTGGTGCAGCCACAGGTACTGCGTGGGGCAGCGCCGCACCAGGTCTTCCAGTGCGGCCATGATCCGCGCCGTGTCGGCGGTGGCGTCGTTGCTTGGGAAGTCCTGCAGCGCCGGCAGTATCTGGATGCGATAGCGCCCGTCCGGCCGGCGCTCGTGGAACAGCGGCAGCACCGCCGCACCCGACAGGCGCGCCAGCTGGTGGGTGGAGGTGAGGCTCCACGCCGGCTGGCCGAAGAACGGCACGAACACGCTGTCGCCGCGCCGCGTTTCCTGGTCGGGCGCGAACCACAGCAGCCCGCCCTGCTTGAGGTGGCGCAGGGCCGGGCGCAGTTCGTCGCGGGAGAACATCGCCACGGCGTGCCGCAGGCGTCCGCGCTTCACCGCCCACTCCATCGCGGGCTCCTCGTGCGGCCGGTACATTCCCGCCAGCGGGATGCGCTGGCACAGCAGGCGCATGGAGATTTCCAGCGTGGTGAAGTGCGCCGACACCAGGATGACGCCGCGGCCGCCGGCGCGTGCCGCTTCCAGGTGCTCAAGCCCGTCGAGCTCGCATTCGGAAGCCGGCGGCAGCCGTCCCCACCAGGCGCGCAGGAACTCGAACACGCCCAGGCCCAGCGCGCGGAAGTTGTCGCGCAGCAGGCGGTCGCGCTGCGCGTCGTTGAGCTCGGGGTAACACAGCGCCAGGTTGATGGCCGCCACCCGGCGCCGCGAAGCAAGCAGGTGCCGCATCAGCCAGCCCAACCCCGGCCCGACCGCGCGCTGCAGCCACAGCGGCCAGCGCGCCACCGTCCAGCCCAGGCCGATCAGGATCCAGGCAGGCCAGCGGGCGGGAGACAGCGGCGGGGGCGGGATCGGGTCGGCCATGCCCGGCCATTCTATCCGCTGGTGCCGCGCTGCCGGGCAGGTCGGGTATCCTTCGGCGCATGCATCTCACCTTCGGGCAGCGGGCACTGTTGGGACTGTATTCGCTGGTCCTGCACCTGGCTTTTCCGGTCACCCTCTACCACCTCATCTGGCGCGGCATGCGCCAGCGCGAGTACCTGCAGCGGTGGCCGGAGCGCTACGCCTGGCTGGACGGCAAGCTCGACCTGCACGACACCATCTGGGTGCATGCGGTGTCGGTGGGCGAAGTGCTGGCGGCGCGGCCGCTGGTGGACGGCCTGCTGGCGGCGCATCCCGAGCGGCCGCTGCTGGTCACCACCATCACCCCCACCGGCTCCGAGCGCGTGCGCGCGCTGTGGGGCGACCGGGTCCACCACGTCTACCTGCCCTACGACCTGCGCAGCATGGTGCGGCGCTTCCTGGACCGGGCGCGTCCGGCGCTGGCGGTCATCGTTGAAACCGAGATCTGGCTGAACCTGTACGTCGAGTGCGGACGCCGCGGCATTCCACTGATGATGGTGAACGCACGCCTGTCCGAGCGTTCACTGCGCGGCTACCTGCCGGTGCAGTCGCTGGCGCGCGTGGCGATGCGGGCCGTCACCCTGGTCGCGGCGCAGTCCAACGCCGACGCGGCGCGGCTGGCGCGCATCGGCGCGGACCCGGCGCGCATCGTCGTCACCGGCAACCTCAAGTACGATTTGACGCTTCCCGACGGCGTGGAAGAACAGGCCCGCCGATGGCGCCAGGCCTGGGGCGCTGAACGGCCGGTGTGGATGGCCGCCAGCACGCATCCGCCGGAAGAGGACGCGGTGCTCGAGATCCATGCCCGGCTGCTTGATCGCCACCCCGATGCCCTGCTGCTGTGGGCGCCCCGCCATCCCGAACGGTTCGCGCCGGTGGCCGAGGCGGCCGCGGCGCTGGGCATGCGCACCGCCACCCGCCGGCTTGAGGCGCTGCCCGGGCCCGACACGCAGGTGTTCGTGATCGACACGCTGGGCGAACTGCTGCGCTTCTTCGCCGCGGTCGATGTCGCCTTCGTCGGCGGCAGCCTGTGCGACATCGGCGGCCATAACGTGCTTGAGCCGGCGGCGCTGGGCATTCCCAGCGTGGTGGGGCCGCGCACGTTCAATTTCGCCGAGGTCACGCGCCGGCTGCGCGACGCACAGGCGCTGCGGCAGGTGCCGGACGCGGCCGCGGTGGGGGACGAGGTGCTGGCGCTGCTGGACGACGCCGACACCCGCCAAACCATGGGCGCGGCCGGACGCAGGCAGGTGTCGGAGCTGTCGGGCGCCCTGGGCCGGACCCTGGCGCTGGTGGACCAGTTGCTTGAAAACCGGCGCGCCTGAGCGCGCCGGCGGGGCCGCTTACAGCGTGCCGTCGTTGTCGAGCGCCTGCTCGGCGTCGTTCACCAGCACGCGGTTCACTTCCTGCAGGTCGGCCAGGGCGATGGTGCCGCCGGCCTGCTTGAGGCGCAGCATGTTGACCAGGAATGCGTGGCGCGAACGGGCGTACTCGCGCTGGGCCTGGAACAGCGCCTGCTGGGTGATCAGCACGTCCACGATGGTGCGGGTGCCGACTTCCAGGCCGGCTTCGCTGGCCTCGTAGGCGGCCTGGGCCGAGACCACCGACAGGCGGCGCGCCTCGACTTCAGCCGAACCGGCGCCGAGCGAGCGCTGGGCGTTGCGGGTCTGGCGGATCACCGAGCGGCGCTCCTGTTCCAGCGCGTCGGCGGTGGCGTCGCGGTTGTGCATGGCCTGGCGCACGCCCGACTGGGTGGCGCCACCGGCGAAGATCGGCACGGTCAGCG
>NZ_JAIBFH010000182.1 GCF_019459675.1 Arenimonas sp. | reverse complement strand
GCCCGGCTCGCGCAGCCTGGCCACGGGCGGCGCTACCTGCGCCTCGCGACCCAGGGCGCGGCCGCTGCGGTCGAGCGCGTCGGCCAACTCCGCGCGGCTGTCGGCGCGCAGCGTGGCGTGGCCAACCTTGCGGCCCTCGCGCGCTGACTTGCCGTAGTCATGCCAGTGGCCGCAGGCCTCGGCCAGCACCGGCAGCGGCGACGGCATCTCGCCGATCCAGTTCAGCATCACGCTGTAACCGATGGCGCGGGTGTCGCCCAGCGGCAGGCCGAGCACGGCCCGCAGGTGATTCTGGAACTGCGAGGTCTGCGCGCCTTCGATGGTCCAGTGACCGGAGTTGTGCACGCGCGGGGCCATTTCGTTGGCCAGCAGCACGCCGTCGCGCAGGAACAGCTCAAGCGCGAACACGCCCACGTAATCGAGCGCCTCGGCGACCTTGCGCGCGGTGTCCAGCGCCTGCGCCTGCAGCACCGCGTCCACGCTGGCGGGCGCCAGGCTGGCCGACAGGATGCCCGACTCGTGCCAGTTCTCGGTCAGCGGCCAGGCCCGCAGTTCGCCATCGCGGCCGCGCACGGCCACCACCGACAGCTCGCGCTGGAAAGCAACGAAGCCCTCCAGGATCAACCCGACGGTGTCGGCCTGCGGTCCCAGCGCCGCCCACGCCGCATCGGCATCGGCCGGCGACTTGATGCGGAACTGACCCTTGCCGTCGTAGCCCAGCCGGCGGGTCTTGAGGATACAGGGCGTGCCGATGCGCAGCAGTGCCTCGTCCATGGCCTGCCGGCTGGCGATGTCGGCGAACTCGGGCACCGGGATGCCCAGCTCGCGGAAAAGCGTTTTCTCCGCCAGCCGGTCCTGGGCCACGGCCAGGGCGCGCGGACTGGGGAACACCGGCACCCGCTCGGCCAGCCAGCGGGCGCTTTCGGCCGGCACGTTCTCGAAATCGAAAGTCGCCACGTCCACCTGGCCGGCAAAGGCCGCCAGCGCGTCCTGGTCGCGATAGTCGGCCTGCAGAAGCGGCGCGAACTGGGCGGCGCAGGCGTCCGGGGTCGAATCAAGCACCAGGAAGCGCAGGCCCAGAGGTGCGCCCGAAAGCGCCAACATGCGGGCCAGCTGCCCGCCGCCGAGGATGCCGACGGTGGTCACGGCTGCCGCGGGTCCGGACGATCCAGCACGTCCTGGGTCTGCCGGGCACGGAAGCCGTCCAGCGCAGCGCGCACCGCCGCGTGGTCGGGCGCCAGCAGCGCCGCGGCGAACAGGCCGGCGTTGGCCGCGCCCGCCGCGCCAATGGCGAAAGTGGCCACCGGCACGCCGGCGGGCATCTGCACGATCGACAGCAGCGAATCGAGCCCGTTGAGCGACTTGCTTTGCACCGGCACGCCCAGCACCGGCACCGGCGTCATCGCCGCCAGCATGCCCGGCAAGGGGGCGGCGCCGCCGGCGCCGGCGATGATGGCGCGCAGGCCGCGCGACTGCGCCGATCTGGCGTATTCCACCAGCAGGTCCGGCGTGCGGTGAGCCGACACCACCCTGACCTCATGCGGCACGCCCATCTGTTCCAGCCGGGTGACCGCGTGCTGCATGGTCTCCCAGTCCGAGCGCGACCCCATCACCACCCCAACCAGCGGGGAAGCAGCGTCCAGCGGTGCAGCGGCTCGTTCATTCATGGCGGGCGGCTTCGGCAAAACGCTATTCTAGACACAAGCCCACGCCGGACACAGCCACGCCCATGGACCGCAAACTGCTCGACATCCTTTGCTGCCCCACCAGCAAGCAGCCGCTGGCCCTGCTGGGCGGGCCGGAGCTGGCGGCCGTCAACCGCGCCATTGCCGCCGGCACCGTGGTTCGCGCCGACGGCAGCCCGCAGTCCGATGCGCTTTCCGAGGCCCTGGTCACGCAGGACCGCCGCACCGTCTATCGCATCGAAGACGGCATCCCGGTGCTGCTGGCGGACGAAGCCCTGGCCGTCGCCCAGGTCACCGACTTCCCGCGCTGATGGCCGGCCCCACGCCGCCCGCCGACCGGGTGTTGGCCGACGTCAGCCGCGCCCTGTCCGAAGACATCGGCCCGGGCGACGCCACCGCCCAACTGCTGCCTGACCTGCCGGCCGAAGCCTGGGTGGTCGCCAAGGAGGCCGGCACCATCGCCGGGCGCCCGTGGTTCGACGCCTGTTTCCAGGCGCTGGATCCGGCGGTGCGTATCCACTGGCGCGTCAGCGAGGGCCAGGCGGTCGCGGCGGGCACGGTGCTGGTCACGCTGGCCGGACGCACCCGTGCGCTGGTCAGCGCGGAGCGCCCGGCGCTGAACTTCCTGCAGACGCTGTCGGCCACCGCCACGTGCACCGCCCGCTACGTCGCCGCCGTGGCCGGCACCCGCACCCGCATCCTGGACACCCGCAAGACCCTGCCCGGGCTGCGCCTGGCGCAGAAGTACGCCGTGCGCACCGGCGGCGGCGTCAACCACCGCATGGGTCTTTACGACGCGGTGATGCTGAAGGAAAACCACATCAAGGCCGCCGGCTCGATCGCGGCTGCGGCGGCCGCGGCGCGCTCACTGCATCCGGAGCTGCCGCTGATCATCGAAGTGGAGGACCTGGATGAGCTCGACCAGGCCCTGGCCACCGGCTGCGACCGCATCCTGGTGGACGACTTCAGCCTGGACGCGCTGCGCGAAGCGGTCAGCCGATCGGCAGGACGCACGCCGCTGGAAGTTTCCGGCGGCGTGACGATGGAGCGCCTGGCGGAAATCGCCGCGTGCGGGGTGGACTACGTTTCGGTGGGCGCCCTCACCAAGAACGTGCAGGCGCTCGACCTGTCGCTGCGGCTGGGAACCCCGCCGGCCTGAGGCCGG
>NZ_JAIBFH010000154.1 GCF_019459675.1 Arenimonas sp. | reverse complement strand
CCTGCGGCTGGAGGCCGACGGCCAGACCCGCCGCCTCGACGGCAGCGCGGTGGCCGGTGATTTCCTGGCCGCCCTGGACGCCGACTGGCTTGCCCTGCAGACACCGCCCGACGGTGGCGCGCTGCCGTTCCAGGGCGGCTGGGCGCTGTTCCTGGCCTACGAGCTTGCGGCCCAGGTCGAACCCAGCCTGCAGCTGCCGCCCGCGCCTGGCCCGCTGCCGGTAGCCCTGGCGCTGCGCTGCCCGGCCGCCGTGCTGCGCGACCGCAGCAGCGGACGTTGCCTGGCGGTGGCCGAAGACGGCGCCGCTGCGCTGCTGGAGTCCATTGCCCCGGTGCGGGCCGGGGATGACTGGCCGCGCTTCGAACCACCCACCCTGCGCGAGGACGAGCCCCAGCGCTTCCTGGACGGCGTGGAACGCATCCACGACTACCTGCGTGCCGGCGATGTGTTCCAGGTGAACCTGTCGCGCGCCTGGCGCGCCCAGTTCGACCAGGCCCCCGATCCGGCGGCGGTGTACGACCAGCTCCGCCGCGCCAACCCCGCGCCTTTCGCCGGCCTGCTGCGGCTTGGCGGGGCGGCGCTGCTGAGTTCGTCGCCCGAGCGACTGGTTTCGGTGCGCGGTTCGCGCGTTGAAACCCGTCCCATCGCCGGCACCCGTCCGCGTTTTCCCGGCGACGACGAAGCCGAGCGGATCCGCGATTTGGTTGGAAATCCCAAGGAGCGTGCCGAGCACGTGATGCTGATCGACCTGGAGCGCAACGACCTGGGTCGTGTCTGCGTGCCCGGCAGCGTGCAGGTGGACGAACTGATGACGGTGGAGAGTTACGCCCACGTCCACCACATCGTCAGCAACGTCGGCGGCGAACTGCGTCCGGGAACGACGCCGGGCGAGGTGATCCGCGCCGTGTTCCCCGGCGGCACCATCACCGGCGCGCCTAAGGTGCGCTGCATGCAGATCATCGCCGAGCTCGAGGCGCAGGGGCGCGGCGCTTACACCGGTGCGCTGGGCTACCTGGGCCGCAGCGGCGACCTGGACCTCAACATCCTGATCCGCAGCGCCTGGCTGGCGGGACGCGAGCTTGAGTTCCGCACCGGCGCCGGCATCGTGGTGGACTCGGACGCCGGGCGCGAACTCGACGAAACGCGCGCCAAGGCCCGCGGCCTGCTGCGGGCGCTGGGAGCCGCAGGATGAGCGTGCTGGCGTCGCTGGTGTTCCAGGGCACGCGGCGCGTGCCGGCGCTCGATGCCGGTGAACGTGGCCTGGCCTACGGGGATGGCCTGTTCGAAACCGCGCTGGTGCACGACGGGCTGGTGGTCTGGTGGCCGGCCCACCTGGCTCGGCTGTCGGAGGGCGCGGCGCGGCTGCGGATCCCGATGCCTGACGTGGCCTGGCTGGCCTCGCAGGTTGCGACGTTCGTGGCCCGGGCGCCTGCGCGCGCCGTGCTCAAGCTGGTGCTCACCCGCGGCGCGGGTGGCCGCGGCTATGCGCCGCCGGAAATGGTCGAGCCGACGCTGCTGCTGTCCCTGTACGCCGCGCCCATGCCCTTGCCGGAATCGCTGGCGCTGCGCTGGTGCGACACGCGCCTGGCGATCCAGCCGGCGCTGGCCGGCCTCAAGCACCTCAACCGCCTGGAGCAGGTGCTGGCCCGCAGTGAATGGCGCGACCCGGCGATCCACGAGGGCCTGATGCTTGATACCGACGGCCAACTGGGCTGCGCCACCGCCGCCAACGTATTCGCGCTGCGCGATGGCCGCTGGCTGACGCCGCCGGTGCAGCAGCGCGGCGTTGCCGGCGTCGCGCGGGCCTGGGTGCTGGCGAACGAGCCCAGCGCCGCCGTGGCGGAGCTGTCGCCGGCCGACGTGGTTTCGGCGGATGCGCTTTTCCTGTGCAATGCCGTGCGGGGTATCCTGCCGGTCGGGCGACTCGGCGATCGAAGCTGGGCGCCACATCCGGCGCTGGCGTCACTGCAGCGGCGACTGGGCCGGTCCGAACCGGCGTTTGATCCCGGGAGCTAGGTTTTGGCGAAGACATCCTCGCATCGCGTGCTCAAGGCGCTGGTGGCGCTGACACTGCTGGCCGCCGTGGCCTTTGGTGGCTGGGCCTGGCAGCGCTACAGCGGCTTCGCCGACACGCCCATCGGGTTGGCCGGCAGCGAGCGCATCATTTCCGTGGAGCGAGGTGATGGATTCCAGGACATCCTGGACAAGCTGCGCGCGGCCGGCATCGACGAAGGCCACGACCTGGAGTGGAAAGTGCTGGCCCAGGAGATGCAGGTGGTGGCGCGCCTGCAGGTGGGTGACTACACCGTGCGGCACGGCATCACCCCGCGTGAACTGCTGGCCAAGCTGGAGAGTGGCAAGGTCATCCAGCATCGCTTCACCATCGTCGAAGGCTGGAACCTGCGCGAACTGCGCGCGGCGCTGGCCAGCGACGACGTGCTGGTGAAACAGTTGCCCGGGCTGGACGATCGCGCGCTGATGGCGGCGCTGGATCGGCCCGACCAGCATCCCGAGGGCCGGTTCCTGCCCGAGACCTACCACTACACCCGCGGCATGACCGACCTGGACCTGCTACGTCGCGCCGCGCTGGCCATGGACAAGGCCGTGGCCGACGCCTGGGAGGCTCGCGCCGAGGGCATCCCGATCGAGTCCCCCGAGCAGCTGCTGACCCTGGCCTCCATCATCGAGAAGGAAACCGGCAAGGCGTCCGAGCGTCCCGAGATCGCCGGCGTGTTCGCACGGCGGCTCAAGCTGGGCATGCGCCTGCAGACCGACCCGACCGTGATCTACGGCATGGGCAGCGCCTACGACGGCAACATCCGCCGCAGCGACCTCACTACCGACACGCCCTACAACACCTACACGCGCGGCGGGCTGCCGCCGACGCCCATCGCCATGCCGGGGCGCGATGCGCTGATGGCCGCGGCCAACCCGGCGCCGGGAAAAACGCTTTATTTCGTTTCCCGCGGCGACGGCAGCCATGTGTTCTCGGCCACGCTGGCCGAGCACAACCGCGCCGTCGCCTGCCACCAGCTGCGGCGCTGCCGATGAGCACCCGCGGCCTGTTCATCAGCATCGAAGGGGGCGAGGGTGCGGGCAAGTCCACCGTGATGGCCGCGCTCAGCCAGGCCCTGGCCGAACGCGGCCACGAGTTGGTGCTGACGCGCGAACCCGGCGGTACGCCCGAGGGCGAGGCCATCCGCAAACTGCTGCTGGACCCCGGCAACCACCTGCTGCCCGAAACCGAGCTGCTGCTGATGTTCGCGTCGCGCGCGCAGCTGGTGCGCCAGTGCGTGCTGCCGGCGCTGGCGCGCGGGGCGGCGGTGCTCACCGACCGTTTCACCGACGCCAGCTTCGCCTACCAGGGCGGTGGCCGCGGGCTGGACATGGCCCGGATTGCCGAACTCGAACGCTGGGCGGCCGGCATCAAGCCCGACCTCACGTTCCTGCTGGACGTCGGCGTGGCCGAGGGCCTGGCCCGCGTGCGCTCGCGCGGCGGCGAGCCCGACCGCATCGAGCGCGAGCGCGCCGACTTCTTCGAACGCGTGCGCGCCACCTACCTGGCGCGCGCAGCGGCTGAACCCGACCGCTTCCGCCTGATAGACGCCGGCCGACCCGTGGATGATGTGCGCAGCGCCGTACTGGCCGCGCTGGCGGGCTGGATCGAGGCGTCGAAGTGAGCGGCTTTGCGCCCTGGCAGCAGCGCGTGTTCGACGGTGCGCTGGCTTCGCTGGCCGAGGGCCGGCTGGGTCACGCGCTGCTGTTTTCCGGCGCGGCGAAAATGGGCAAGCAGGCCGTGGCGAACCGGCTTGCCCAACGCCTGCTTTGCCCCACCCCGGGCGCCGACGGGCTGGCCTGCGGCCGCTGCCGCGGCTGCCAGCTGTTTGCGGCCGGCACGCATCCGGACTTCAAGTTCACCAGCTACCTCCCCAACGACAAGGGCGACAAGCTCCGCAGTGAGCTGATCGTCGACCAGATGCGCGAACTGGGCCACTGGTTTTCGATGACGCCGCAGATGGGCGCAGCCCAGGTGGCGATGATCACGCCGGCCCACGCGATGAACATCAACGCGTCCAACGCCCTGCTCAAGACGCTGGAGGAACCGTCCCGCGACCGCTACCTGCTGCTGGTCACCGATCGTCCCGGCCGTTTGCCCGCCACCATCCGCAGCCGCTGCCAGCGGCTCGAGTTCCGGCCGCCGGGCAAGGCCGAAGCGATGGACTGGCTGCGCGCGCAGGGCCACGGCGAAGCGTCGCTGGCCCCGGCGCTGCATGCGGCGCGCGGCCACCCTGGCCTGGCGTCGGACTGGCTGGAGACCGGGGGGCTGGAGCTGCGCCGGCAGGTGCTGGCCGATCTGAACGCGCTGTCGCAGTCGCGGCAGTCGCCGGTTGAACTGGCGCAGCGGTGGCTGGGCGACGAACACACGGCGCTGCGCCTGCGCTTCGCCGCCGAGCTGGCGCTGGACGCCGCGGCCGAGCGACTGGGCGCGGGAGACGCGTCGGGTTTGACGGCGGCCGGCGATTTCACGGCGCTGTGCGCATGGTTCGATGGCATCAACCGGGCCCGCGATCAGCTGTCGGTCCCGGCGCTGCGGCATGACCTGGCCTTGGCCGGTCTGCTGCTCGAATGGCGTAGCATGTCCAAGGCAACCGCGATCCAGGGAGCAAGGCGATGACGGGTGGTGCAGGCGCAAGGCAGGGCATCCTGTCGCTGGCAATCAAGGACAAGGCGGCGCTTTACAACGCGTACATGCCTTTCATCAAGGGTGGCGGCATTTTCGTCCCCACCGCCAAGCGTTACGCGCTGGGCGACGAGGTTTTCATCCTGCTGTCGCTGATGGAAGAGAAAGACCGCCTGCCCGTGGCCGGCAAGGTGGTGTGGATCACGCCCGCCGGAGCGCAGGGCAACCGTGTGGCGGGTATCGGCGTGCAGTTCGCTGAAACCTCGGAAGCCGACCAGGTGAAAGGCAAGATCGAAGCCATGCTGGCCGGCACGCTGGAAGCGGACAAGCCCACGCACACCATGTGATGCCGTCCTGGCCTGGCGTCAGGCAAGGCGCGGCAGGATCAACCAGAAGGCCAGGCCCGCGATGGCGCCCGCTGCGGCGCCGGCCACCAGTTCGCGTTTGTGGTGCCGCCCGAGCACCCAGCGCGACCAGGCCACGGCGGCGGTGAACGCCAGCCCCGCGGCCAACGGCCAAGGCCCCATCGCCCAGAGCAGCAGCGCCGAGAACATGGCGAAGGCGGCGTGCAGGGACAGCTTCAGCCAGGACGCCAGCAGCAGGCCGGCCGCGATGATCGCGGCGGCGCAGGCCAGGCCCAGGGAAAGCGCCGGCTGCGGCGACACCAGCGCAAAGAAGCCGGCGCCCCCCGCCAGCAGCACCAGCAGAAAACGATTCAGCCCCTGCCGCTCGTGGCGCTGGCTGGCGTCCACGTGCTGCCAGTGCCCGCGCCGGACCTGCCACCACGACCAGCCTTGGATCAGCGAAGCCATCAGCACCAGCGTGACAGCGGCCAACAGCCATTGCCTCCGGCCCAGGCCCGTGCCCGCCGCCACGAACAATGCGGCGGCAGGCAGCACCAGCAGCGGGTGGCCCAGGATGGACAGCGTTCGCGCCAGCGCGGTCCTCATCCCATGCGCCCACTCAGGTAAAGGCCCAGCAGCACCCCGAGCGTGGCAAGGCTCAGTCCGGCGCCCGCGCCTATCCAGGCCAGGACCCTCTCGCGACGCTGGCGCGGCGCCGCGCGCTCGGGATCCACGCTCAGTTCGTGAGCACGCCTGCGGGCGATGATGCGAGGAAACCACCAGCCGCTGGCGAACACGATGCCCAGCGCGAAGCCCGCCGACGTGGCCAGGTGCGGGATCCAGCCGGGCACTTTTGCCAGCAGGGTGATGCCGATCGAAAAGGCCACGGTGAGGGTGCTGGTGAATACCCCGTAGGCGATCACGCCGCGTCGCTCACGTTCGTCGAACGGCTGCGCGAGCAGCTTGCGGATGCCAAGCCAGACACCCAGCAGGCCGCCGGCCACGCCGGCCGCCGCACCTCCGAGTGCGCCGAACCCCAGTTTGGCCACGCCGTTGGCTGCGCCCAGTGCGCCCATTCCAAGCGTGGCCGCCGCAGCGGCGGGCGGGGCGGCGGTCATCAGCAGGGTAGCCACCGCCGCGGTGAAGCCGGCGCCGGGCGCCGAGGCCTTGGCGAATTCGCCCAGACGCTGCAGCAGTTCATCGCGCACCAGCTGGCGCGCACGCGAAAGACGTTTGCGCACGGCCGCGTCCTGCAGCCCCAGCAGGCCGGCGACCTGGCGCGAGCTTTGTCCCTCGCGGTAGTAAAGCAGCAGCACTTCGCGTGACTCTTCCGGCAGCCGGTCGATCACATCCGCGGCGACGCTGGCTTCCTGGGCATGCGCCAGCCGTTCGGGCGGGCCAGGGTGCGGATCGGCGACGGCGGCCAGCGCCGCTTCGATGTCGCCGGTGCCCGAGCGACGCTGCGCCTGGCCGCGCAGGTGGTCGCGGGCCAGGTTGCGGGTGATCTGGCGCAGCCAGGGCAGGAAGCTGGCCGGGTTGTTGAGCTTGCGCAGGTTCTGCCACGCCGACAGGAACGCTTCCTGGGCGATGTCTTCGCTGGTGGGCACGTCGCGCACGATGGCCAGCGCGATGCTGGTGACGGTGCTCTGGCAGCCCGCGACGATGCGGCCGTAAGCGTCGCGGTCGCCGCGCGCCGCCGCCGGGTAGTGGGAGTGGATGAGGGATTCGAGGATTTGCGTGCTCATGGCGATGTCCGTGGGGTGTTGCCCACAAAGACGCAGGGGCGCGCGGGATGTGACCGCCGCGCCGCCGCCGGCCGGGCCGGTGCCGCGGGGCTCAGCGGCAGTCCTTCCGTGCCGAAAGCAGTTCGGTGGCCCGCGACTGGGTCCAGGTGCCTGCCAGCGGCGACAGCAGCGGAGCGCTCACGCTGATCTGCGCCAGCCCGCGCCTGCCGTCGGCGTTGGTGCCCAGCGTGCGCGTCAGCGTGCCGGTGAGCGTGGACGACGTGCTGGCGAAGCCGCAGGTGGGGCAGCTGCCGCGCAGCTGTTCCAGGGCCACCTGGTTGACGGCTTCGTTCCAAGGCTTGGCGCCGATCAGCCATCGCGCCACGCCCGAGGCGTCGTAGAGGTAGGCCGCGTAGATTTCCTGGTCCGGTTCGTACTGCGCGCTGTAGCCGAAGCCGCTGCGGCTGGGTGAGAACCAATGGCCGGTGGCGTCCAGCGGCGCGCCCTCCAGCGTGGGGCAGCCGCTGCCGCCGCCCAGCCGCACCATCGTTTCGCTGCCGCTGTCGCCGTCGAGGTTGTAGGAGAAAACCATCGAGGAAGGGCCGGTCGGCGTCACGATCATCTGGCCGATCTCGGTGGCCGTGGTGGCGGCGCCGTTCCAGCCGATGCGGAACATCGGGGCGCTCCAGCCGCCGCTGCCGCCAGGCGCCGGGGCGGTGGCCTGGGCGTAGTACCAGGTGGGCGTGCCGTCCTCCAGGTAGGTGTACCAGACAGCCACCCACTGGGCGCCTGCGAAATCGACGAACACGCCGTGGCCGGACCGCTCGGGGTTGAAGTACTGCCCGCTGCGGAAGTCCGGCGCGGCCGCCTGGGTCTGGATCGTCGCGGTCACCGTGGCGTTGGCGTAGCTGAGCGAGCCCGCGCTGGGTCGCGCCAGCGTCACCATCACGCGCGACGCGCCGGCGGTCCGGGGCGTGGGTATGTCGATCAACTTTGTGAGGGCAGCGCTGGTGTCGGAGGCCCTGGGAGCGGTGCGGGCGCTGCCGGCCCCGATCTGCGACGAGCCCCCCAGGTCATCGGAGATGATGTTTGCATACAGGTCCACGTCCACCTGCGACGTCACCTGGACCCGCACGCTGCGCGAATGCGGCGGCACCGGGAAGTACAGCCGGCTCTCTTCGACGGTGCGGTTCCAGGCCGGCACGGCGACCGTGGCGGGGACGCCGTCGGCCAGCGCGAGCGCAGCGGGCACCCAGTCGCGGCGCAGCAGCTGCAGGTCGCGCGTGGCGACGACCACGCCCGGAGACGATTCCACCACCAGGCGGGCCGCCAGCGGCGTCGTCGGCGTGCCCGGCAGGGCATTCCAGCTGACTTTCGCCTTGAGCGTGGCGCCGGCGGCGGCGATGGTGGGGCCGGTGGCGAACATCCGGCCGGAGCCGGCGTATTCGATGCGCCAACGGGCGTCGGTCAGGGCCGGCAGGTCCGACAGGGTGACTTCGAAGTGGCCGTTGGTGGTGGCGATGTCGCGCACGGCTTCGTCGGCCGGACGAAACCAGGCCGCGGCGCCGGGCAGGGTGATGTTCAGGCTGCGCGCCACGTCGGCGTCGGCCGCGCCGCAGGCCTGGTTGGCGCAGTCGGCGCGGGTGACGTTGGGGTTGGAGAACGTCAGCGCCTGCACCTGGCTGCCGTCGCGATAGGCCATGACGGTGTAGAAACCGCTGCCGCCCGGCGGCGTGGTCCGGAAACCGTGGGAGTAGGTGTGGGCGCCGTCGCGTTCGTTGTCATTGCTGGCGATGTCGTGGTTCTGGCCCAGGTTGTGGCCGATCTCGTGGCCGATGGTGCGCTCGGAGCAGAACGAGCCGTCGCTGGTGCCGTGGCTGGCGGTGAAGTAGCCGAAGTCCACCGAGCCCGCGATGTCGCTGCCTTGGTAAGCGCCGAGCCAGCCGTTGCCGCAGCTCACCGATTCGGCCTTGTCGAATCGCCGCACCAGGCCGACGATGTCGGCGCCGTGGCGATGGCGCAGCGTGGCCAGTTGGAACGCAACGGCCTGCGCCGTGGTTCGGCGCCAGTAGGTGATCTCGCTAAGGGCGTCGCTGTTGGTTCCGGTGTTGGGGAAATCAACCCGCGGCGTGGCCACCAGGCGGAAGCGGCCGACCACGCCGCCGTTGGCCAGGGCGGTGTTGCCCACGTCGATGCGGTTCTGCAGCAGCGTGCGCACCGCGGCGTCGCTGCCAACGTAGGTCGCCAGGGCGCTATTGTAGGCCAGCATCACGTCCAGCTGGTTGGGGTTGGCCTGCGTCGTGGCGGGCGGCAGCGCCGCCGCCGTGAAGGATTTGGCGGTGGACCGCAGCTGGTCCATTGGCGGAATGAGGGCGTCGTCCACCTGCACGTCGGACGGTTCGCCCTGCGCAGCGCCCTCGTCCACCATCAGCACGGCGCGGCCGCCGACGGTTTCCAGAAGCATCACGCTGCCGTCGGGCCGCGGCAGACGGCCGAAAACGGCGTCGGGTCCGATCGTCACCACGGCTTCCTGGCCGAAGGCGGCGCCTTCGGCGCGGCCCACCCAGGTCAGGTCACCGCTGGCGTGTGCGGAATGCGAGACGTAGTCATAGCTGAGCTGGGCGCCGTCGGGATCGGGCAGCACCAGCAGCCCGCCGGGCTGCGCGGCGTCCTGCAGGGACTCGGCCTGCAGCGTGGTCGAATGCAGCCGCAGCCGACCCTCGCGCTGCACGTTCGGTTCAAGCTTGAGCAGGGTGACCGGGCGCGGCGGCTTGGCCGCGGCGGTTGCGGCGATGGCTTGCGCGGTTCCTGCGCAGGCCAGCAGCACCAGGGCGGAACGCAGCAGGGGGATGGAAAGCATCGGCGCGTGCTCGGGGGTTTCCGTTGCCCGATACTGGCATGCGTCCCGGCAGGCCTCAACCAAATGCCCGGTGCGACGCGCCCGCGGTGTTCATGTTTGTCACGGTGGAATCGTTGCGCGTGTCGCCGCGCTGCGTCAGCCCAGCGCCGACCACAGGGTCAGGCCGGTCGCCACCAGCGCCACGATGGCCAGCAGCGCCATGCGCAGGCGCGACATCTTGGCCAGCGGGTCGGCCTTGCGGGACGGCTCGTAGCGAAGGTGTTCGGGCAGGTAGGTGGCGTCGCGCGTGGCTTCGAGCAGGCCGGCCTCGTGGAGGATTTCGCGCGCCTGCTTGAAGTCGTCGGACTTGACCACCCACAGCGACGGCTGCTGGCCCTGGTCGTGGTTCTTGTTGCTGTAGCTGAACTCACGGCGGCTCACGCCCTTCCAGCTGCGGCCCTGGTTGACCTTGGTGGCGATGCCGGCGTCGTTGAGCATCTTTTCGACGCGCTCGACGTTCTCCAGACGTACCGAAGTGAATACCTGACGCATCAGTGGCTGCCTTTTTCTTCGGGGAGGACGCGTATCAGGCCTTCCTGCGCGGTGGACGCGACCAGCCGGCCTTCACGGGTGAATATCTGGCCGCGCGACAGGCCGCGCGCGCCCTGCGCGCTGGGGCTGTCGATGGAATAGAGCAACCAGTCGTCGGCGCGGAACGGACGGTGGAACCACATCGCATGGTCCAGCGAGGCCATCTGCACGTTGGCCTGGTAGTAGCTGATGCCGTGCGGGAACGTCGCCGTGCCCAGCAGGTGGAAGTCGGAGGCGTAGGCCAGCAGCGCCTGGTGCAGCACCGGTGAATCGCCGACGTGGCCGTTGAGCTTGAACCAGACCTGGTGGAACGGCGGGCGCTTGGGCGGCTTGAGCTCGTCGCGCGGGTACACCGGGCGGATCTCGAACGGCCCCATGCGCGAAAGCCAGCGCTGCGCCTTGGGCGGCAGCTGGGCCAGCTGTTCGGCCGACGGTGCCGCCATCGGTTCGATGTCTTCCGGTCGCGGCACTTCAGGCATGGACAGCTGGTGCTCGTGGCCGGGTTCGTCGTCCTGGAACGACGCGGCGAAGACGAAGATCGGCTTGCCGTGCTGGATGGCGGTGACGCGACGCACCGAGAAGCTGTTGCCGTCGCGCGAGCGGTCGACGTCGTAGACGATGGGATGTTCGACGTCGCCGGCGCGCAGGAAATAGGCGTGGATGGAGTGCACGTGGCGCGCCGCGTCGACCGTCTGCTGCGCCGCTGAAAGCGCCTGGCCCAGTACCTGGCCGCCGAAGACGTACTTGGTGCCGATGTCGCGGCTCTGGCCGCGGAACAGGTTTTCCTCGAGGCGCTCGAGGGTCAGCAGGTCCACCAGTTCGGCGGCGACGGAAGCGGTCATGGCAACTCCGGGGGTTCAGACCGGGATTATAGACCGCGGCGTGGGCCGGCCCCGGCCCGAACCCTCAGGGCCGGATGCGGACCAGGGGCGAGTGGTCGAGCACCTGCGACCAGGGGAAACGCGGCCCCGGGTCACGCTTGCGCGGCACCTGGCGGTCCGGGTTGTCGCTCGACGGCACGGTGTCTCGGTCCAGGTCCTCGTGGCCGGCGATGAACTCCAGCGTCGGGATGTCGCGCTTGAGCGCTGCCAGAAGCGCCAGCAGGGCGTGCAGCTGGGCGTCGGTGTAGGCCTGGTCCATGGCCTGGTGGCGGGTATCGAGCCAGTCGGGGTAGCGGCCGGTGTTCACCAGTTCGATGCCGATCGAGCGCTCGTTGTAACCGCGGGTGTGGTGGGCGGTGCGCTCGGGCCTGACGAACACGTGGATGCTGCCGTCGCGGTCGATGTAGAAGTGGCCGCTGTTGCCCGTGCCGCTGGCGTGCAGCACGCGCTCGCCGTATTCGCGCGCCATGGCCAGGTCGGGCAGTTCGGTGCAGTGGATCACCACCAGGTCGATGCGCGCTGCTGGCCGCGCCTCCAGTCGCTCCTCGTAGGGCAGGGGCCAGAGGTGCATCGCGGGGTCGGGCGGCAGGTCGGCGATCATGGCCGCATGCTAACATTGCGACCATTCCGGAGCCCTGAAACATGCCCTTTCCCGCCGACTCCGCGCTTGGCGCCCTGATGGCCACCTTGCCGCGCGCCGGGCAGGTCCAATGGATCGGCCTGCGCCCCGCCCGCGACGTGCCCATGCTCGAAGTCGGCCAGGCCCGGGTCGTGGCCGGCAAGGGCCTGGTGGGCGACCGCTACGGCAGCGGCAGCGGCAAGCGCGGCATCACCCTGATCCAGGCGGAGCACCTGCCGGCGATCGCCGCGCTCAGCGGGCACGACCACGTGCCGCCGGCGCTGCTGCGCCGCAACGTGGTGGTGTCGGGCATTGCCCTGGTGGCGCTCAAGGGCCGGCGCTTCCGCATCGGCGAAGCGGTGTTCGAAGGCACCCAGCCCTGCGACCCGTGTTCGCGCATGGAGACGGCGCTGGGCGCGGGCGGCTACAACGCGATGCGCGGCCACGGAGGCCTGTGCGCGCGCGTGGTCAAGGACGGCGTGATCGCGATTGGCGACGAACTGGTTGCCCTGGCGGACGGCGACGCATGAGCGGCCACGTCATCATTTCCCACGGCCTCGAGAGCGGCCCCGAGGCCAGCAAGGCCGCGGCACTGGCGCGGATGGCCGGCGCACTGGGCTGGACCCACGAGCGCCCCGACTACCGCGACCTCGACGTACTGGGTCCCCTGGGGGACGTGGCGGCCCGCATCCTGCGCCTGGGCGCCCGCGCCCATCTGTGCGAGCGCCGGCCGCTGGTGCTTGCCGGCTCGAGCATGGGCGCCTACATCTCGGCGCACGTCTCGCGCGAGCTGCACGTGGATGGCTTGTTCCTGATGGCGCCGCCCATCGCGCTCGACGCCGAGCCACGTTACCTCAAGGCCGCGATGGTGCCCACGCGCATCGTCCACGGCTGGGAGGACGAGCTGATCCCGGCGCTGGACGTGGTGCGCTGGGCCCAGCGCCGCCAGGACACCCTGGTGCTGGTGCCCGACAGCCACCGCCTGGCCGCGCACGTGGAGTTCTGCGCCGAAGAGTTTGGTCGCTTCCTGCAGATGCTGGCGCCATGAAGTTCTTCGTCGCCTGCGCCAAGGGCCTGGAATACCCGCTCGCCGACGAGCTGGTGGCCCTGGGGGCCGCGAAATCTACCGCGGCGCTGGCCGGTGCCAACGCCGACGGCGAGCCCGAGGCCGCCTACCGCGCCGTGATGCATTCGCGCCTGGCCAGCCGCGTGCTGTGGCCGCTGGCCGAGTTCGACTGCGCCAACGAGAACGACCTCTACCAGGGCGTGCACGCCATCGACTG
>NZ_JAIBFH010000108.1 GCF_019459675.1 Arenimonas sp. | reverse complement strand
AGCGCAGCGGTTGCGCTCCTTCACCGGCAACGGGGTTGAACTGGCCCGGACACGCGCCGACGGCTTCACCTTCCTGATCACCGCCAACCCCGCCAAGCGCACGGTGGTGCGGCTGTCCGAGGGGGTGCTGGCGGCGCTGCGCACGATGGAATGGGCGCCGCTGGAGGCAGCGCCGTTGGCAAGTATCGGCATCACGCTGGCGGAGCGGGGCGACATGCACGACCCGCGCGTACTGCTGCAGCAAAGCGAAGAAGCCGCTGAACAGGCCAGCCAGGTCGACCGGTTCGCCTTCGCCGTTTACGACCATGAGCACCATGCGGCCCTGCTGGACGACATGCGCCAGGAACGCGCCCTGCGCGAGGCCTTCGCCAAGGGGCAGTTCGAACTGCACTACCAGCCCGAGTTCGACGCCGGCACCGGCCAATGGGTTGCGGCGGAGTCACTGCTGCGCTGGCGCAGCGGCGAGCGGCTGGTGGTGGCGGGCGAGTTCATCGACGTGCTGGAGACGTCGGACCTGATGCTGGCCGTCGGGCGCTGGGTGCTGCAGCAGGCCTGCCGCGACGCGGTTGACTGGCCGCTGGGCGCGGATGGGCAGGTCATATCGGTGCGGGTGAATGTGTCGGCGCGCCAGTTCGACGAGCCCGGCCTGCTGGAGGACATCACGGCCGCACTCCAGGCCTCGGGCCTGGAGCCGGCCCGCCTGTGCCTGGAGCTGACCGAAACCACCCTGATGCGCGACATCGACCATGCGCTCGAAACCCTCCGGCACCTGCGCGCCCTGGGCGTGCAGCTGGCGATCGACGATTTCGGGACGGGCTATGCGTCCCTGGTGTACCTCAAGCGGCTGCCGATCAACGTCATCAAGATCGACCGCAGTTTCGTGCAGGGGATGCCCGGCGACGCGGCGGACATGGCCATCGTGCAGGCCATCGTGACCCTGGCGGCGGCGTTCGGCATCGACGTGGTGGGCGAAGGCGTGGAGCTGCCCATCCAGCGGGACGCCCTAGTGTCCATGGGCGTGCATCGGCTGCAGGGCTGGCTGTACGGCAAGGCGATGGACAACCTTGCACTGTGCGGCGTGCTGGGTTCGCAGGCCGGGGGGTAGAAGGCTGGGCGTGGGCGCGTGCGCGCGGCATGATTGCGGCATGAGTATTGCCCTGACCGAGTTTGCCCGCGTCCGCCTGTTCCCGGCCGACGGCCGCCGTACCGCCATCCAGGACATCACGCCCGCGGCCTTCGTCGAGCGCCTCAACGCCGAGGTTCCGGATCGGGTGATTCCCGGCTACGCGCCGTTCTGCCGCCTGCACGCGCATCGCAACTGGACCGCGACCCGTTGCTCGGTGGTCGCCATCACCGACGCCAACCGCCACCAGCTGCGCAGCGCCTATGAGGCCCGCACGCGCGACGAGCTGCCTGTGCTGGTGCGCTGGTTCGAGGGCCTGGAGCCGCCGGTGGCCGGCTACCTGGTGCCCATCCTCTACAGCCGCGACCAGCTGGCGAAGGAGGGCACGGCCATCGACGCCGACTGGGGCATCGTCGGCTGCCTTTACACCCTGACGCCCGACGAGGTCCCGATGGTGCCCATCACCATGATGCGCAACGCCCTGGGCGTGGAAGAGGGCGGCAGCGGCGTGCCGCTGGACCGCGAGGCCTACCGCCGCAGCGTCGCCTTCTGGTCAACCCACGCCAACTGGCGGTAGCAGGAACGGGGTCCTGCAAAAGAAACGGGCACCCGAAGGTGCCCGTCCGTGTAAAGCAATGAAGAGATAACTCAGTAGCGGTAATGGTCCGGCTTGTACGGGCCTTCCTTCGACACGCCCAGGTACTCGGCCTGGTCGGTGGTCAGCTCGGTCAGCACCACGCCGATCTTCTCGAGGTGCAGGCGGGCCACTTCCTCGTCCAGCTTCTTGGGCAGGATGTACACCTTGTTCTCGTAGCTGTCCTTGTTGGTCCACAGCTCGATCTGCGCCAGGGTCTGGTTGGCGAACGAGTTCGACATCACGAAGCTGGGGTGGCCAGTGGCGCAGCCCAGGTTCACCAGGCGGCCTTCGGCCAGCAGGTAGATGCAGTTGCCGTTGGCGAAGGTGTACTTGTCCACCTGCTCCTTGATGTTCAGGCGCACGGCGTCGGAGGTGTTGAGCTTGTCGACCTGGATCTCGTTGTCGAAGTGGCCGATGTTGCAGACGATGGCCTGGTCCTTCATGTTGGCCATGTGCTCGAGCGTCAGCACGTCCTTGTTGCCGGTGGTGGTGACGTAGATGTCGCCACGGCCCAGGGTGGACTCGACGGTGTTGACCTCGAAGCCTTCCATGGACGCCTGCAGGGCGTTGATCGGGTCGATTTCGGTCACGACCACGCGGGCGCCGTAGTTGCGCAGCGAGGCCGCGGAGCCTTTGCCCACGTCACCGTAGCCGCAAACCACGGCCACCTTGCCGGCCAGCATCACGTCCATCGCGCGCTTCAGGCCGTCGGCCAGCGACTCGCGGCAGCCGTACAGGTTGTCGAACTTGGACTTGGTGACCGAATCGTTGACGTTGATGGCCGGCACCAGCAGCTTGCCCTGTTCCAGCATCTGGTAAAGGCGGTGCACGCCGGTGGTGGTCTCTTCCGAGACGCCCTTCCAGTCCTTCACCACGTTGGTCCAGAAGCCCGGGCGCTCGCGCGCCACGCGCTTGAGCAGGTTCTTGATCACCTGTTCTTCGTGGCTGCCCGACGGCGAGTTGACCCAGACGGTGTCGCCCTGCTCGAGCTCATAGCCCTTGTGGATCAGCAGCGTGACGTCGCCGCCGTCGTCCACCACCAGCTCGGGGCCCTTGCCGCCCGGGAAGGTCACGGCGTCCAGGGTGCAGTCCCAGTACTCCTCCAGCGTCTCGCCCTTCCAGGCGAACACCGGGGTGCCGGTCTTGGCGATGGCCGCCGCGGCGTGGTCCTGGGTGCTGAAGATGTTGCACGAGGCCCAGCGCACGTCGGCGCCGATGTCCTTCAGGGTTTCGATCAGCACGGCCGTCTGGATGGTCATGTGCAGCGAGCCGGTGACGCGCACGCCCTTGAGCGGCTTGGAAGCGGAATACTTCTTGCGGATGGACATCAGGCCCGGCATTTCCTGCTCGGCGATGTCGAGCTCCTTGCGGCCCCAATCGGCCAGGGAGAGGTCGGCGACCTTGAAGTCCTGCTTCAGATTGACTACGGCGTTCATGTTTGTTGCTCCGTTATCGGGCGGCCTGGCCGGCCCAGGGGGCTCGGCGGCTCGCGTTCAACGGGCGCGGTTGGTACGGAACCTTCGCCGAGCCTGATCCCTTGTCCGCGCGGGGCGGACCGGGCTTGCAGCGCCCCTCGGCGGAGGGTCCGGCGGGCCGCGGGGCGGCTGCCGGGGGTGCGGGTCCTTGTGGACCGGCGGGCATTATATCGCTTGTTCGCGATGGGGGGATGAATGGTGGGAGCCAACCCTGTGCCTCATCCAGCCGCCGGCGCCTGGAAGAAATATCGGCACAGATGGAAAAACACCGGCGCGGCGAAACACACCGAATCCAGCCGATCCAGCATGCCGCCGTGGCCCTCGATCATCTGCCCCCAATCCTTGGCGCCAAGACTCCGCTTCACCGCTGAAAGCGCCAACCCCCCAAAGAACCCCGCCATCACGATCACGGTAGACATCGCCGCCGCCTGCCACGGCGTAAAAGGCGTAGCCCAATACAGCGCTGTCCCCACCCCCACCGCCAGCGCGCCACCACCCACCAGCCCTTCCACGGTCTTGGACGGACTCACCTTCGGCGCCAGCTTCGTGCGCCCAAACAGCTTCCCCACCACGTACTGCAGCACGTCGCTGATCTGCACCACCAGCAGCAGGTAGAACAGCAGCATCAGGTTCTGGGCCATGCCGCCTTCCAGATCCAGCAACAGCAGCGCCGGCGCGTAGCTGATGAAGTAGACCGCGATCAGCACGCCCCACTGCAGCTTGGTGGTGCGCTCCAGGAAGTGGTCGGTGTCACCCTGCAGGGCCGCCAGGATGGGCAGGGCCAGCATGCCGTACACCGGGATGAAGATCGCGAACAGCCCGTACCAGTCGCTGTAGATCAGCCAGTACTGCACCGGCAGCAGCACGTAGAACGACGCCACCAGCGCCCAGTGGTCGCCGGCGCGCGTGGGCGTGAGCGTGACGAACTCGCGTAGCGCCACCAGCGAGGCGAACGCGAACAGCACCACCGTGGCGCCCGCGCCCAGCCAGAAGCACGTGGCCAATACGGCCACCATCCACCACCAGGCCACGATGCGCTGGTTGAGGTTGGTGATGGTGGCGCTGGGGTTGCCGCGCTGGCGCAGGTGCAGCACGCCGCCAATCAGCGAGGCCAGCACCAGCAGCGCGACCACGCCGCTCAGCAGCTGCAGGATGGGGTTGTTGAAATCCAGTTCCAGCGACGGCATCGGCGGGCCTCAGGCCAGGGCGACCACGGCGGCCCGGGCGCGTTCCAGGAACGCGGCCTTGGGTTCGTCGGGCACATGGGAAAGCGGGGCGCCGAAGCGCACGGCGCAGGTCAGCGGCACCGGGATGTGGGCGCCCTTGGGCATGGAGCGGTAGAGGTTCTCCAGGTACACCGGGATCAGCTCCACGTCGGGGTGGCGCATGGCCAGGTGGTAGAGGCCGCTCTTGAACTCGGCCGGCAGGCGCTCGGCGCGGCGGGTGCCTTCGGGGAACAGGATCAGCGAGTCGCCGTCATTCAATGCGGCGCTGAGCGGGGCCAGAGGGTCCACGTCGGGGTCGGTGCGCTCGCGGTCAATCAGCAGGGCGCGGAACGTGCTGTCGGCGAACCATTTGCGCAGGCCCGGCTTGCCCCAGTAATCCTTCGCGGCCACGGGGCGCGTTGTCCGGCGCAAGAAGCCGGGCAGGGCGGACCACAGCACCGGCGTGTCGAGGTGGCTGGTGTGGTTGGCGAAGTAGATGCGCGTGGTGGTGAGCGGCTGGCAGCCGATCCAGCGCGGGCTGGCGCCGACCAGGCCGCGCAGGGCGAGGATGAGCGGGGTGCCCAGCATCAGGGGTTGCTCGCGGCGGCCGCGCGTTCGCGCAGCAGGCGCGCGATCTTCACGGTGCGGGTGATGCAGGTCACCACCGAGCCGACGAGGATGATCCAGGAAGCCACCAACAGCGCGTACCACGCGTCCGCCCACCACGGCCAAGCCGCCGCCACCAAACAGCCCACCGTCATCACGAACATGCGCTTGGGCTTGGACTGCACGCCGCTGAAATCCTGCGCGAAGCCGAGCGCGCCGCCGGTGGTGCGGATGTAGGCGGTGACCGCGGCGAGCAGCGCGCCGGCCCAGCCCAGGATCGGCTCGCCCGCCGCCATGCCCAGCGCCACGATGAACACCGAATCGGCGATGCGGTCGGGCAATTCATTCCACAGCGGCCCGGTCGGCCCGCCCAGCCCGCCTTCCACGGCCACCATGCCGTCCAGCAGGTTGCACAGCAGCCGCAGCTGCACCGCCAACGCGCACAGCAGCAGGCCTGCGGGGCCGGGCAGGTGCAGCAGCGCCGCCATGCCCGCCAGGGCGATGGGGATGCTGATGAAGGAAATCAGGTCGGGGCTGACGCGGGCCCGCGCCAGCGCGGCGGCCAGGGCCTTGGCCCAGCCGGCGCTGCGGGTGGTGAGCGGGCGGCGGGATTCGGTGGGGCGGGGCTCGGTCATGGGGGAAAGATGCCAGAACCGGCGCTGCCGGCGATAGGCCACCCCGGCGGCCGCCGGTTAACGGGAGTCAAGAAACCGGGGCGCATGCTCAAGGCCAGGGTTCGAAACCGCCTCCGGGCGCACCAAGGAGAACCACATGCTGTACCGCAAGGAAACATCCAAGACGGTCGACCAGGTCTTCGCCGACATCGAACAGGCCTGCAAGGCCCAGGGTTTCGGCCTGCTGCACCACTACGATTTCAGGAAGACGCTCGAGGGCAAGGGCTTCCCGATGGCGAACGAGTGCCGGGTGATGGAAATCTGCAACCCGGGCCAGGCCAGCGAGGTGCTGAAGGTGGACATGGCGCTGAACATGGCGCTGCCGTGCCGGATATCGATCTACGAAGACGGCGGCAAGACCATCGTTGGCATGATCCCGCCGACCGCCATGCTCGGGCTGGTGTCCGACGACCCGCGCATCGCCCCGGCCGCCCGCGAGGTGGAGCAGGCGATGGAGCGCATCATCGAAGCGTCCATCTGAAGGCCGGGGCGGGCTTCGGGCCCGTCGACGCCTGCGCCTTTGGCCACCGGCGCCGCCGCGCCAGGCATCAGCGGTAGTCATCCTCGCGCGGGTGCCTGACCGCCAGCACGGTGACGGTCTGCACGTCCTCGATCTCGACCAGGGCCACGTAGCCGGCGGCGCCGAATCCGATCAGCAGTTCCCGCAGCATGACGTCGCCGCCGGCAGCGCGCCTGCAGGCGAAGGGCGAGAACTCCAGTAGCGCGATGCCACGAGAGATGGCCTCGAGAGCGGCGTCGGCTTGACGAAAATCGCCGTCGGCCTGATCCAGCTGGAAACCGTACAGGCGCTTCAGGTCGTCGCGGGCTTCTTCCGTGAAGCGGACGCTGAAGTTCATGGTTTCCTTTTCTTGGCCTGCTTGAGCTGCGCCGCCAGGTCATCGAGAACGACCGTGGCGGGGAGGTAGCGGTCAGTCTTGCGGGCGAGGTCGCGCGAGGCGAGGCCCCGGGCAATGAACTCGTCCTGCATCTGGCGCTGCCCGATTTGCGCACGCAGGGCGGCTTCGACGAAACCCGAAAGCGTCTCGCCTTCGCGCAGGACGTTTTCGGCGGCTTCGCGCAGCTCCGGGGCGACGCGGAGGGAGGGAATGGTGGCGGTTTTCATGGGCCTGTCCACTGCATTGCAATTGCGATGCAGCGTGCGCCGGTGTGGGAGGGTTTGCAAGGGGCTGGAAAAGGAACGGGGGGCGGTTGGGGGCCCGGGGGGGGGGGGGGGCGGGGCGGGAGTACCCCCCCCCCACGGGGGCGGGGGGGTAGGCCCGGGGGGCCCCGGGG
>NZ_JAIBFH010000103.1 GCF_019459675.1 Arenimonas sp. | reverse complement strand
CGCCGCAGCCCCCGCGCAGCGCCCGGCGCCCGCGGGTCGAGCGCTTCACCGATCCGCCGCGACAGCGACTGTGGGCCCAGCCCTTCCACCGCCGGATAGACCGGGTCGAGCCGGTCGCGTACGCCGGCGTCGGCGTCGTCGCCCAGCAGCCGGTAGCTGGGGTGCACCATTTCCAGCCCGTACTGGCCCGGCCGCGCCTCGCCGAAGCACAGGATGCGGCGGCCAGGCACGAACAGCGCCAGCTGCGCGCGGTTGAAGTGGAAAAAACGCAGCACCAGCGTGCCGCGCGAGCCGTCGGCGATGGCCACGCGCAGCGTTGGCCGGTAGCGGAAGCTGCGCTCCACCGCCTCCACGCGTGCCTCCACCTGCGCCGACTGCCCCGGGAACAGCGCCGCGATCGGCGTGATGCGGGTCCGGTCTTCGTAGCGCAGCGGCAGGTGCAGCCACAGGTCCTGAACGCTGAGCAGGCCGCGGGCCGCAAACTTTTCCGCGACCTTGGGGCCCACCCCAGGCAGCGTGGACAGGGCCTGCACACCGGCGGGCGCCATCGCAGTGGCGCCATCGCTGGCGCCGCGGCGGCGCGGCGGACGCGGCATCGAATCAGCCGGTGACGAGGATGGCGTCGATTTCCACCCGGGCACCGCGCGGCAGCGCCGACACCTGGATGGTCGAGCGCGCCGGATAGGGCAGCTGGAAGTACTCGGCCATCACGGCGTTCACCGCCGCGAAATCGGACAGGTCGGTGAGGTAAATGCCTACGCGGGCGACGTCGCCCAGCGTACCGCCCGCCGCTTCGCAGACGGCCGTCAGGTTGTCGAACACGCGGCGCGCCTCGGCGCTGATGTCGGCCTGGACCAGCTCGCCCGTGGCAGGGTCGAGCGGGATCTGGCCCGAGAGGTAGACAACCCCGCCGGCGCGCACGGCCTGCGAATAGGGGCCGATGGCGGCCGGTGCTCGCGGGGTGCTGATGGGTTCACGGGGCATGGCGGACCTCGGCGCAGTAAGTGAGGCCCGATTGTAGGGGCCGGCCCGTGCGCCGGCCAGTCTTGGTCAGAGCCGCTGCACGCCGTGCACGACGCCCAGGCGCCGGATGCGCCGAATCACGTCCGCCAGGTGCTTGCGATGGCGCACTTCGATCGAGAACTCCATCACCGACATCGTCACGTCGCGCTCGCGGTACTCGACCGAGTCGATGTTGGAGTTGCTTTCAGCCACCGCGGCGGCCACCTGGGCCAGCACGCCGGGCTTGTTCTCCACTTCGATGCGCAGCGCCACGCGATAGTCACCCTGCACGTTGCGATCCCAGGCCATGGGCACGCAGCGTTCGGGGAACTTGCGGTATTCGGCCACGTTCGGGCAGTCGGCCCGGTGCACCACCACGCCCTTGCCGGCGCTCAGGTAACCCATGATTTCGTCGCCAGGTATCGGGTGGCAGCAGGCGGCGAAGCTCAGCACGCCGCGTTCGCTGCCCGAGATCATGATGCGCTCGGTGCTGCCCTGCGTCAGCGGCGCCGACGACAGCGGCAGTTCGTCCTGGCCGTGCACCATCAGGCGCGCCACCTGCGCCGGCATGCGGTTGCCCAGCGCGATGTCGGCCAGCAGTTCCTCCAGCCGGCGATGGCGCATTTCAGCCAGGATCTGTTCGATACGCTCGGCCGGGATGCGGTCGAGCGAGCTGTCCATGACCTCCAGCGCGCGATCCAGCATGCGGTGGCCCAGGTCCACGGCATCCTCGTGCTCTAGCCGCTTGAGGAAATGCCGGATGGCCGTGCGGGCCTTGCTGGACACCACGAATTCCAGCCACTGCGGGCCGGGGGTGGCCGACGGCGCGGTGATGATTTCCACGCTTTGGCCACTGGCCAGCTTGGTGCGCAGCGGGCCCAGCTTCTTGTCCACGCGCGCGGCCACCGCGTGGTTGCCCACGTCGGTGTGCACGGCGTAGGCGAAATCGAGCGCCGTGGCGTTGCGCGGCAGCGCCAGGATGTCGCCCTTGGGCGTGAACAGGTAGACCTCGTCGGGGAACAGGTCCACCTTGACGTTTTCCAGGAACTCCAGCGACGAGCCGGCGTTCTGCTGGGTGACCATCAGGTTGCGCACCCAGTCCTGGGCGCGGGCCTGCGCGGCGCTGCCGCCGGCGCCGGCGTTCTTGTAGACCCAGTGCGCCGCGATGCCGCGCTCGGCCACCAGGTCCATGTCCTCGGTGCGTATCTGCACTTCCACCGGCGCGCCGTAGGGGCCGAACAGCACGGTGTGCAGGCTCTGGTAGCCGTTGGCCTTGGGGATGGCGATGAAGTCGCGGAAGCGGGCATCCAGCGGTTTGTAGATCGAGTGCACCGCTCCCAGCGCGTGGTAGCACTGCATCACCGTGGGCACCACGATGCGGAAGCCGAACACGTCAAGCACCTGCTCGAGGCTTTTGTTCTCCTGCCGCATCTTCGTATAGATGCTCCAGGGCGCCTTGACGCGGCTTACCAGGTGGTTGCGCAGGCCTTCCTGCGCCAGGCGCTGGGCGATCTGCGCCTCGATGGTGACCAGGGCCTCGCGGCGCATCACCGGCTGGGAGGCGATGCGTTTGGAAATCACCGCGTGCCGGTACGGATACAGGGCGCGGAAGCCCAGGTCCTGCAGTTCGGCCTTGATCTTGTTCATGCCCAGCCGCTGGGCGATGGGGGCGTAGATTTCCAGCGTTTCCCGGGCGATGCGCCGACGCGCGTCCACCGCCATCGCGTCCAGGGTGCGCATGTTGTGCAGCCGGTCGGCCAGCTTGATGAGGATCACGCGCAGGTCGCGCGCCATCGCCAGCATCATCTTGCGGAAGCTTTCGGCCGCGGCTTCCTGGCGGTCGCGGAACTGCAGCTTGTCGAGCTTGGTGACGCCGTCCACCAGCTCGGCCACGGTGGGGCTGAAGCCGGCCTCGATTTCACTGCGCGGCAGCGGCGTGTCTTCCAGCGCATCGTGCAGGATGGCGGCGCACAGGGTTTCGGCGTCCAGCCGCAGGTCGGCCAGGATGCCGGCCACGGCCACGGGGTGGGTGATGTAGGCCTCGCCGCTTTTGCGGGTCTGGCCTTCGTGGGCGCGGGCGCCCATTTCGTAGGCCTTGCGGACCAGCGCCACCTGGTCTGGCGGAAGGTAGTCCTCCAGCCTCTTCTCAAGCGCGATCACCGCCTCCGGACACGGGTCCGGACCGATGTCGGCCAGCTGCGGAGGGGAGAAAGAGGACATGACGGCAGACTACGCGGCCACGCCAAACGCGGCAATGCCGCGCTTTTGCGCAGGCGGCCGGGGCCGCCCCGCGCGGGGGTTAGAGGTCGTCGCCGCCCTTGGAAAGGTCGTCGTCCACCACTTCGGCGGCAGCCCACTCCAGGGCTTCACGCTCGGCGCGCTCGCGCTCGGACTTCTCGACTTCGTCGATCATCTTGGCGTCGATCTTGCGGGCCGCGATCTCGCGCAGGGCCAGTACGGTCGGCTTGTCCTGGCTTTCGCTGTTGTCCAAGGTCGGCTCGACGCCCTTGGCCAGCTGGCGGGCGCGCTTGGACGCCATCAGGACCAGCTCGAAGCGGTTGTCGACGACGGACAGGCAGTCTTCCACGGTGATGCGGGCCATTGGATCTCCTCAACCGCTCGGTACCCGGCCTGGGCACCCACGGTAAATCAAGGGGTTACGCGAACCCAACATTGTACGCCCGGGCCGCTTCCCGCGCAAACCGGGGCGCTGGCCGGGTCAGCGGCGCCCGGCAAGCAGCTCGGCGATCAGGGCGGCATGGCGCCGGGCCTGGTCGGCCTGGCGAAGGCGCTGGGCAACGAAGATCGAGCGCAGCTCGGCGGCGGCGGCATCGAAGTGCTCGTTGACGATCACGAAGTCGAACTCGTCGTGGTGCGACATCTCTTCGCGTGCGGCGGCAAGCCGGCGCGCGATCACTTCCTCGGTGTCCTGGCCGCGGTTGCGCATGCGGGTCTGCAGCGCATCCAGCGACGGCGGCAGGATGAACACGCTGATGGCCTCGGGCATTTTTTCCCGCACCTGGCGCGCGCCCTGCCAGTCAATCTCCAGCAGCACGTCCTTGCCGGCGGCCAGCTGCGGCTCCACCGATTGGCGCGCCGTGCCCTTGTAGTCACCGTGCACCAGCGCGTGCTCGAAGAAATCGCCGGCCGCGATCATGCGCTGGAACTCGGCCTTGTCCACGAAATGATAGTGCTGGGCGTGGCGCTCGCCCGGCCGCGGCGCCCGCGAGGTGAACGAAATGGACAGGGCGATGCCGGGCTCGCGCGCCAGAACGGCGTTCACCAGGCTCGATTTGCCGGCCCCGGAGGGCGCGGCGACGATATAAAGGGTTCCGCGCAGTGGGCTCATTCGAGGTTTTGCACCTGTTCGCGAAGTTGTTCTATCAGCACCTTCAGCTCCACCGCGGCCTGCGTGGTCCGGCTGTCCACCGACTTGGAGCCCAGCGTATTGGCTTCCCGGTTGAACTCCTGCATCAGGAAGTCCAGCCGGCGGCCCACGGCCTCGGGCAGGCTGAACACCCGCCGCGCTTCGGCCACGTGGCTGGCGAGCCG
The DNA here is from genome assembly GCF_019459675.1 of Arenimonas sp. Classification (GTDB taxonomy): domain Bacteria; phylum Pseudomonadota; class Gammaproteobacteria; order Xanthomonadales; family Xanthomonadaceae; genus Arenimonas. The sequence goes on along the minus strand of NZ_JAIBFH010000103.1, from coordinate 1,789 downwards.
GTCGAGCTCCTCGTCCACGTCGATCTTCTGCAGGTTCAGCACCACTTCCTGCTCCAGGCGGCCCGGATCGAGCGGCAGCTTGAGGTCGGCCAGCCTGGCGTCGAGCTTGGCGCGCAGGGCGGCCCTGATCTCGGGCAGCCACTGCTTCACCTGGGCGGTGATGCGCTCGATGCCGTCCAGCCGCTCGATCATCACGGCGGCCAGCTTGGCGCCCTCGCGCTCGCGTGACGCGACGAACTCAGCCAGCGTGGTGTCCAGCAGGGCCAGCGCCTCGGCCTGCAGGCCGGCCTGGTCCAGGGCGTCTTCTTCGACCACGCCGGGATAGCGCAGCAGTTCGGTGAATTCGGTGCGCAGGCCCGGGAACAGGCTGTGGCTGCGCGCGGCCACCTTGGCCAACTGGTCCAGCAGCGCCTGGTTCACCTTCAGGTCGGCGCGGCCACCGGCGGCGGGGCGGAAGCGAAACCCCAGGTCGATCTTGCCGCGCGACACCTTCAGCGCCACGCGCTCGCGCAGGGCCGGCTCGATGGCGCGCAGCTCCTCGGGCGCGCGCACCGACAGCTCGTGGAAGCGGTGGTTCACCGCGCGCAGCTCGCAGGTCAGGCTGCCGCCGGTGGCGGCGCGTTCGCAGGCGGCGAAGGCGGTCATGCTGCGGATCATGGGCGGGCCCGGTGGTGGTGAGGGCGAATGGTAATCTAGCCGGCCAGACAATGCCGGATTGCACCCCCATGACCAGCTTCAACCGCCCCAGCGGCCGCGCGCCCGACCAGCTGCGCGAAATCCGCATCGAGCGGCGCTACACCAAGCATGCCGAAGGCTCGGTGCTGGTCTGCTTCGGCGACACCCAGGTGCTGTGCACCGCCAGCGTGGACAACAAGGCGCCCGGCTTCCTGCGCGGCAAGGGCGAAGGCTGGGTGACGGCCGAGTACGGCATGCTGCCGCGCGCCACCAACACCCGCAACGACCGCGAAGCCGCGCGCGGCAAGCAGGGCGGCCGCACGCTGGAGATCCAGCGCCTGATCGGCCGCTCGCTGCGCGCCTGCGTCGACCGCAAGGCGCTGGGCGAACGCACCATCACCCTGGACTGCGACGTGCTGCAGGCTGACGGCGGCACCCGCACCGCCGCCATCACCGGCGCCTACGTGGCGCTGTGCGACGCGGTCGCCTGGCTCAAGGGCCGCGGCGACGTCACCCGCGACCCGGTCCTGGGTGCGGTGGCGGCCGTGTCGGTCGGCATCTACCAGGGCGTGCCCGTGCTTGACCTGGACTACCGCGAAGACAGCAGCTGCGACACCGACATGAACGTGGTGATGAACGACGGCGGCGGCTTCATCGAAGTGCAGGGCACGGCCGAGGGCCACGCCTTCCGCCGCGAGGAACTGGACGAACTGCTGGTGTTGGCCAGCCGCGGCGTGGACCAGTTGGTGGCCGCGCAGCGCGAGGCGCTGGCGAAGTAGGCCCATGTCACGGCTGGTCCTGGCCACGTCCAACGCCGGCAAGCTGGCCGAACTGCGGCCGCTGCTGGACGAGGCTGGCTTCACGCTGGTGACCCAGGGCGAGCTGGGCGTGGGCGACGCGGTCGAGGATGGCCGCACGTTCCTGGAGAACGCGCTGATCAAGGCCCGTCACGCCAGCGAAGCCACCGGCCTTCCGGCCCTGGCCGACGACTCGGGCCTTGTGGTGGACGCCCTGGGCGGCGCGCCCCGGCGTTTCAGCCCGCGCGATTGCGGCGCGCCCCGCGCCCCCCCCGCCCCCCACCCCCACCAGGGGGGGGGTATTGTATGCCGGGGGG
>NZ_JAIBFH010000089.1 GCF_019459675.1 Arenimonas sp. | reverse complement strand
GGGGAGCGTGTTTTTTCCCGTTCTTTTTATTCTTACATCAAACCCACCGACGCGCGGGGCCCCGCGGCGGGCGCCCGCGGGCTAACGGGGCCCGCCACCCGCCTGCAGGCCACCGTAGGCGCCTCCGACACCGTGGCCCGGCTGGGTGGCGACGAGTTCACGGTAGTGCTGGAAGACGTGGAGTCGATTCCCGCCGTGGAGCGCATGGCGCGCGAGATCCTCACCGCGTTCTCGATGCCGCTGGAAGTGGACGAACGGCATGACGTCAACATCACGCCTTCGCTGGGCATCAGCCTGTATCCCGACCACGCGCTGGTGCCGACCGACCTGCTGAAATTCTCCGACACGGCCATGTACCAGGCCAAGGCCGAGGGCAGGAACACCTACCAGATCTACAACGAGACCATGGACGCCGAGTCGCGCCGCCGCGCCACCGTGCTGGCCTCGCTGCGCAAGGCGCTGGACCGCGGCGAGTTCCGGCTGGTGTACCAGCCGCGCATGGCCCTGGCCGACGGCCGCATCACCGGCGTGGAAGCGCTGCTGCGCTGGCACAGCGCCGAGCTGGGCGAAATACCGCCCACGGTCTTCATCCCGCTGGCCGAGGAATCGGGGCTGATCCTGTCCATTGGCGACTGGGTGTTGGCCGAAGCCATGCAGACACTCAAGCGCTGGCGCGGCCACGGCCTGAACGAAATTTCCATCGGCGTGAACGTGTCGGTGCTGCAGCTGCTGCGCGGCAACCTGCCCGAACAGATCCGCAACCTCATCCGTGACCTGGGCGTGCCCGCCAACCGCATCGAACTGGAAGTCACCGAATCGATGGTGATGCAGAACGCCGAACAGACCACGCACGTGCTCAACGAACTGCGCAAGATCGGCGTCAGCCTCGCGATCGACGACTTCGGCACTGGCTATTCGTCGCTGGTCTACCTCAAGCGCCTGCCGATCGACACGCTGAAGATCGACAAGGAATTCATCGGCGACCTCACCCGCGACCCGGACGATGAAGCCATCACGGCCACCATCATCACCATGGGCCATTCGCTGGGCCTGAACGTGATCGCCGAGGGCGTGGAAAGCGAGCAGCAGCTGGGCTACCTGCGCGAACAGGGCTGCGACGAGATCCAGGGCTTCTGGCTGTCGCCGCCGCTGGATTCGCACCGCTGCCTGGCCTTCATCCGCAGCTGGCAGCCCGGCACCGTCGCCGCCATCCCGTCGCCTTATTGACCCCGCCGGCGGCCACGCCTAAGGTGCATCCGATGAACACGTCCGACCCCCTTGCCCAGCTGCAGGCCTTGGCCGAGCGCTTCGAGCGCCTGGCCGAACAGCACCACCGCGTGCTGGATGAAATCCGCAGCCTGCGCCACGGCCAGGAACAGCTGGTGGCCGAGCGCGCCGCCCTGCTCAACAAGAATGAACAGGCCCGCTCGAGGGTCGAAGCCATGATCACGCGGCTCAAGTCGCTGGAGCACAACGCGTGAGTGAGCCGGTCAACGTAAAGATCCTCGATCGCGAATTCACCGTTGGCGTCGAGCCCGACGAGCGCGACAGCCTGATGGCGGCCGCGCACCTGTTGGACGCGCGCATGCGCGAGATCCGCGGCAGCAACCGCATGGCGGCGCTGGACCGGGTGGCCGTGCTGACCGCGCTCAACCTGGCCCACGAACTGCTGCAGCTCAAGCAGGCCGCCGAACAGCGCGACCTGGCGCTCAACCGCACGCTGGGCGAGCTCAACCGCAAGCTCGACGGCCTGTTCGACGCGCCGCGCTGACGTTCACCAAACGTTTCGGATCGCGGCCTATAATCCATGCGTCCTCTGCCGTGTCCGACAGCGTGCAAAACATACGCCTTGTCCCATAAACACGACCCGGGAATCTGCGGTGATAGCCGTGTGCATGTCCGCCCCGCTGCGGAAAGCCTGACGCCGTCGCACAGGTGCCCACTTGATCCCAGGGATCAAGGTCGTTTCGCCCGCATCGGCATGGTGGAGGATGTTCATTGACTGTTTCACGCGACGACCTCCGCCGCGACCTGCGCGCACGCCGCGCCGCCCTCACGCCCGGCGTCCGCCTGGCCGCCGCCGACGCGGTGGCCCGCCACCTGGGCGAACAGCCTGATCTGCGCCTGCCCGGCTATGTCGGCGGCTATTGGGCCGTGAATGGCGAACTGCCGCTGCACGCCGTGCAGCTTCGGCTGGCGCCGGGCCAGGTCTGGTGCCTGCCCGTGGTGCAGGCCGACGGCGGCCTGCGCTTCGCGCCCTGGCGCGCCGGCGACCCCATGCAGCCCAACCGCTACGGCATCCCCGAGCCCGTGCTGGCGCCCGAATCCACGCTTCGTGCCGACCAACTGCAGTGGGCGCTGCTGCCCCTGCTGGGCTTCGACCGGCGCGGTGCCCGGCTGGGCATGGGCGGTGGCTACTACGACCGGGCCTTCGCCTTCCGCCGCGACGCCGCCGCCCCGCCGCGGCTGGTCGGGGTGGGCTATGGACTCCAGGAGTTGCCGGCGCTGGCGACCGAATCCTGGGACGTCGCCCTGGACGCCATCGCCACCGAACACGGATTCGTGCCAGTCGGGCGATAATGGCGGCATGAAGCACTACTGGCTGATGAAGTCCGAACCCGACGAGTTCTCGATCGACGCCCTGAGCCAGGTCGGCCGGGAACCGTGGAGCGGCGTGCGCAACTACCAGGCGCGCAACTTCATGATGAAGGACATGAAGGTGGGGGACGGCATCCTGTTCTACCACTCCAACTGCACCGTGCCCGGCGTGGCGGGGCTGGCGGAAGTGGCGTCGCCGGCCTACCCAGACCCGACGCAGTTCCTTCCCGGCTCCGACTACTTCGACGCCGCCAGCAAGCCCGAACAGCCCCGCTGGTGGCTGGTGGACGTTGGCTTCAAGCGCAAGTTCAAGCGCATCGTGTCGCTGGACGACATGCGCGCCCAGGCCGAGGCGCTGGGCGACTTCGCCCTGCTTCGCCGCGGCAACCGCCTGTCGGTGCTGCCGGTGACGGCGGCGCAGTACAAGCACATCCTCACCCTGGAATAAGCACGGAGCCGCCGATGTCCCGCGACGCACAGAAGAAACTCGCTGCTGAAAAGGCCCTGGAATTCGTCGAGGAAGGCAGCGTGGTGGGCGTCGGCACTGGCTCAACCGTGGCCTTCTTCATCGACGGCCTGGCGCGCATGAAGGGCCGCATCGAAGGCGCGGTGTCGAGTTCGGAGCAGAGCACGCGCCAGCTGCAGCAGCACGGCATCCCGGTGTTCGACCTCAACGCCGTGGGTCCCCTGAAGCTCTACGTGGATGGCGCCGACGAATGCGACCCGTGGAATCGCCTGATCAAGGGCGGCGGCGCGGCGCTCACGCGCGAGAAGATCATCGCGGCGGCCAGCGACAAGTTCGTCTGCATCATCGACGCCGCCAAGCAGGTCGAACTGCTGGGCCAGTTCCCGCTGCCGGTGGAAGTGGTGCCGATGGCGCGCAGCCTGGTGGCGCGCCGGATCGTCGAAATGGACGGCCAGCCCGTGTGGCGCGAGGGCGTGGTGACCGACAACGGCAACTGGATCCTGGACGTGCACCACTGGCGCATCCAGGACCCGGTGTCGCTGGAGGCCAAGCTCAACCAGATCACGGGCGTGGTGGCCTGCGGGCTGTTCGCGGCGCGCCCGGCCGACGTGGTGATCATCGGCGACACGATCCGCGCGATCCGCGGCTGAGCCGCGAACCGCGGAGCCGTCAGGCCGGGGTATTGGCCGCAATCAGCCGGAGCATGGCGCCCAGGCCGCCGTGCAGGGCGCTGACCTCGTAGCCCAGCCGCTTGAGCACGAAGGCCGCGGCCGCCGAACGCTCGCCGGTGTTGCAGTAAACCACCACGCGGCTGCCCGAGGGCAGCGCGCCGGCAATGTCTTCGCGCAGGCGATACAGCGGCACGTTGATCGAGCCGTCGATGGCGCGCTGCGCATGCTCCTCGGGCATGCGCACGTCCACCAGCGTCGCGCCCAGCTGGGCCAGCTTGGCCGCCTCGGCCGGCAGCACCCACGACAGCATCGGAGGCTTGAGCACGGCTTCGAAGGCCTCGCGCGAGAGCCGCATCAGCACGCCACCCTGCATCATGCGCACCGTGGCGTTGCGCGGCAGGTTGGACAGCAGCGCGTCCTCGCCAAAGGTGTCGCCTTCGCGCAGGTAGGCCACCACCTGCGGCGCGCCATCAAGGTACTTGGACACCGACGCAGTGCCTTCGCGAACGACATAGAAATAATCCGGTGCGTCACCCTCGCGCATCACGATCTCGCTGGGCTTGACGTTCACCGGCTCGAACAGCTGGAACATCTTTTCGATGTTGCCCGTCGGCAGCCGCGCGAAGGCCTGGCTGCGCAGCAGGCGGAACACCCAGTTGTTGCCGCCGGGGCCGGTGCCGTAATGCCGGTTGTTCTCGTCACGGCTCAGCTGGTCCCAGGTGATCAGCTTCTCGAGGTACCGGCGATCAATGCGCATCACCCGCGCCTTGCCCGACACCACCTTGGCGGTGAACCGGCGCGGCACGGCGTCGTTGAGCGAATAGCGCCCGTGCGGCGCGCTGGCCACGTGGGCCACGCTGCGGCCGTCGGGGTAGTTGCAGCGCAGCTCGCCGTCGAGCAGGTAAACCGTGTCGTCGTCGAGGTCGCCCGATTCGAAAACATTCTCGCCGCGCGAATAGTCGGACACGGAGGCCTCGCGGGCCAGTTGGTCCCGGGTTTCCTGGCGCAGGGACTCAAGCGGGAACAGGCGGGCCAGGTCGGTGGCGGGGACGGGCATGGGGCAGGCTCCTGAAGCGGATGTCCCGAGTCTATCGCCGGGGAGGGTGTTTGGGGTAGCGGGGGTTTCGGGGTTTCGACTTGCCTTCCCCCCGGGGGGGGAAAAAAAAAGGGGGGGGGGACAAA
>NZ_JAIBFH010000370.1 GCF_019459675.1 Arenimonas sp. | reverse complement strand
CGGGCGCCCTGGCGGCCCCCCCATCCCGGCACCGCCCCGCGGCGGCGGGGTTTTTCATCGGCGGGTTTTTGGGTGGGGTTGTTCAGTGGGGGGCGGGGGGGCCGGGGGGGGGGCCGCTGGTCCTCAGTGCGTGATGTCGCCGTGGGCCAGGTCGCCGTCGCGGATCACCGGCGGATGGGTGAAGGTGGGGTGGGGGGCCGGCGAAGGCACCGTCCACTCCAGGCCCTTGGCGCTTTCCCACGAGCGGGCTTCGGCCTTGACGCCGCCGTGCGCGCACTTCCACACGATATAGGCGAACAGCAGCTGGCTGATGCCGAAGCCGAAGCCGCCGATGGTGGACCACTGGTTGAAGTCGGCGAAGGCCACGTTGTAGTCGGGCACGCGGCGCTGCATGCCGGCCAGGCCCAGGAAGTGCTGCGGGAAGAACAGCAGGTTCACGAAGAACGTGGACAGCCAGAAGTGCCACTTGCCCAGGGTCTCGTTGTACATGTGGCCGGTCCACTTGGGCAGCCAGTAGTACACGCCGGCCATGATGCCGAACACGGCGCCGGTCACCAGCACGTAGTGGAAGTGCGCCACCACGAAGTAGGTGTCGTGGTACTGGAAGTCGGCCGGCACGATGGCCAGCATCAGGCCCGAGAAACCACCGATGGTGAACATGATGACGAAGCCGAGCGCGAACAGCATGGGCGTTTCGAACGTCATCGAGCCGCGCCACATGGTGGTCACCCAGTTGAACACCTTCACGCCCGTGGGGATGGCGATCAGCATGGTGGCGTACATGAAGTACAGCTCGCCGCCCAGGGGCATGCCCACGGTGAACATGTGGTGGGCCCACACGATGAAGGACAGGAAGGCGATCGAGGCGGTGGCGTACACCATGGCCTGGTAGCCGAACAGCGGCTTGCGGGCGAAGGTCGGGATGATTTCCGACACGATGCCGAAGGCCGGCAGGATCATGATGTAGACCTCGGGGTGCCCGAAGAACCAGAAGATGTGCTGGTACATCACCGGGTCGCCGCCGCCGGCCGCGTTGAAGAACGAGGTCATGAAGAACTTGTCGGTCAGCAGCATCGTCACCGCGCCCGCCAGCACCGGCATCACCGCGATCAGCAGGAAGGCGGTGATCAGCCAGGTCCAGACGAAGATCGGCATCTTCAGCAGGTCCACGCCCGGGGCGCGCATGTTGAGGATGGTGGCGATGATGTTGATGGCGCCCAAGATCGAGCTGATGCCCATCAGGTGGATGGCGAAGATGGTGAACGCGGTGCTGGAGCCGCCCTGCAGCGAAAGCGGCGGGTACAGCGTCCAGCCGCCGGCCGGGGCGCCGCCGCCGATGCCGAAGAAGTACAGGATCAGCGGCATCAGCAGCAGGGTGAAGGCGAACGGCATGATCCAGAAGGACCAGTTGTTCATGCGCGGCAGCGCCATGTCGGGCGCGCCGATCATCAGCGGGATCATCCAGTTGGCCAGCCCCACGAACGCGGGCATCACGGCACCGAAGATCATCACCAGCGCATGCATGGTGGTCATCTGGTTGAAGAACTCAGGCTCCACCAGCTGCAGGCCCGGCTGGAAGAGTTCGGCGCGGATGACGAGCGCCATCGAGCCACCGACGAAGAACATCACCAGCGAGAACACCAGGTACAGGGTGCCGATGTCTTTGTGGTTGGTCGAATACAACCAACGCTGGATGAATCCCTGCTTGTGCTCGCCGTGATGGTCGTCGGCGTGGGCAACGTCGTGGTTAGCCATGGTCATGTGCCTCTATCTGGATTCTTTCAGCCCTCGCCGACCGCTTGCGCGGTGGCGGGGGTGGTGGTGGCGATGCGGGCGGCTTCAACGAGGTCGCCGGCCTTCTGGGCGGCAAGCCAGGCGTCGTATTCACCGCGCGGAACGGCCTTGACGACGATCGGCATGAATCCGTGGTCCTTGCCGCACAGCTCGGCGCAGACGCCGCGATAGGTGCCCGGCTCGCGGATCTGGGTCCAGGCTTCGTTGATCACGCCCGGGATCGCGTCCTGCTTCCAGCCAAGGGCCGGCACCCACCAGGCGTGGATGACGTCGTCGGCGGTCACCACGAAGCGGATCTTGGTGTCGGTGGGCAGCACCAGCACGCGGTCCACTTCACGCAGGTAGTGCGGCGAAGACTCGGCGGTGGGCCGCTCGCCGCTCTGGCGGATGCGGTCGGATTCACGGTCGAGGCGGCTGATGAAGTTCACGTCCTCGCCGACGATCTCGTAGCGCCACATCCACTGGTAGCCGGTGACCTTGACGGTCATCTCGTGGCCCTTGGTGTCGTACTGCTCGATCACCTTGATGGTGGCCGGCACGGCCATCACCACCAGGATGATGATCGGCACCACGGTCCAGATGATCTCGAGCTTGGTGGAATGGGTGAAGTCGACGTCGGGCTTGGCGCCCTTGGACTTGCGGAACTTGAACATGGCGTAGGCCATCGCGCCGAACACGATGACGCCGATGGCCACGCAGATCCACAGCATCAGCATGTGCATCTGGTAGGCGTTCTCCGCCGTGCGCGTCACGCCCGGGGTCATGTTCAGCTGCCACCGCTGCGGCTCGATGTTCGCCAAGGCCATGGAGCTGGCCAAGAGGGCGAAAACGCCGGTGGTGATGCGTGCCAGGCCGACCTGGGTGGCGCGCGCTGCTTTCATCGCTGCATTCATCCGAACTTACCCCAACGTATGGTCTTCGATCTGGCCCCGACCCGAGGCCGACGCCAGCAATCCTTTCAATCGTGTGGCCAGGTCGCGGCGCTCCTCGTGCGAGAGGAACGACCCGACTTCCACCTGCCGGCCATGCGAGCCCAGCAAAACCCTTTCCGCGCCCTCGCCACCTTCCACCTGCAGCCTCACCCAGAAAGGATGGGCCCGGAAGGCCGGCTCGGGCTGCGCCGAACGACGGACCTCGAGGCTGCGCTCATCCAGCGCGATTTCCTCGAAGCGGTCACCCTGCCGCCACACCCATCGAAGCACGACCACGATGAAAGCCGCGTCCAGCAGGGCGAACACCGGGGCGAACACATTGCCCTGGGACAAGGCGTAGCCCGCCACCCCAAAAGTGGCCAGGGACAGGCCGACGGCCAAACCCGCGAACTGGCCCGCGCTCAGCGCACGCCGGGGCCGGAGAACCAGGCGGGCTCCAGGACCTGACGACACTGCTGCAACGAGCTCGATCACGCGGTTGACCTGCGACCAGCACCGGAAACCCCCGAATTTTAACGGCCCGCGTACGGGCGCGGCAAGCCAATTCATCCATACGCCCGGTCGGCGGCCGCCAGCTTCGTGAAGAAGGCGGGGTTCCGCGCCCTCGCGCGGGGCACTAGAATCCGGTTTCTCGCGCGGACCCGCGCTGCCCCCCCCCAGGACCCCCGTGACCCCCATCCTGAGTGCGGAACTGCCCGGCGCGCCCGCAACCCTGCGTGCCCGGATCACGGCCGCCTTCCATCGCGACGAG
>NZ_JAIBFH010000076.1 GCF_019459675.1 Arenimonas sp. | reverse complement strand
GGGGGGGGGGGGGGTTCCGGGGTGCCGGGGGGGCCCCACCCCCCCGGGGGGGGGCGGCGGGCCGCGCCCACGGCCAGCGAGCGCTGGATGGCGGCTTCGGTTTCGTTGTCCACCGCCGACGTGGCTTCGTCCAGCACCAGGATGACCGGGTCGCGGTAAAGCGCGCGCGCCAGGGCGATGCGCTGGCGCTGGCCGCCCGACAGCTGGCTGCCGCGCTCGCCCACCGGGCTGTCGTAGCCCTGCGGCATGGCGGCGATGAAGGCATGCGCCTCGGCCGCACGCGCCGCGGCCTCCACCTTGGCGCGGTCGGCGTTGCGTTCGCCGTAGGCGATGTTGTCGGCCACCGTGCCGTCGGTGAGGAAGGGTTCCTGCGCCACGTAGCCGATGCTTCGGCGCAGCGCTGCCGGGTCCAGCCCGGCCACGTCGAAGCCGTCCAGTGCAATTCGGCCGCGCACCGGATCAATGAAGCGCAGCAGCAGCTTGAGCAGCGTGCTCTTGCCGCCGCCGGTGCCGCCCACCAATGCGACGGTGGCGCCCGCGGGTATGCGAAGGTCCACTTCGTGCAGCGCCGGGTGGCCGTCGTAGTCGAAGCCCACGCGTTCGAACGACAGTTCTCCGCGCGGCCTGGCCGGCAGCGGGGCGCTGCCGCGCGTCGGTACGGGCGTGTCCAGCAGGTCCATCACGCGGTCCACCGAGGCCATGGCGCGCTGGTAGAGGTCGGTCATTTCGGCCAGGCGGGTCAGTGGCCACAGCAGGCGCTGGGTCAGGTACACCAGGGCCGAATAGCTGCCCACGCCCAGCTCGCCGCGCAAGGTCAGCACGCCGCCGTAAAGCAGCGTGGCCACGAAGCCGGCCAGGATGGCCATGCGGATCACCGGCGTGATGGCGGCCGAGAAGCGGATGGCCTCGGCGTTGCTGGCGCGGAAACCGTCGGACGCCTCGCGCAGGTGCGCGGCCTCGAAGTCCTCGGCGGTGTAGGCCTGGATGGTGGCCATGCCGGCCAGGTTGTTCGACAGCCGCGACGACACGGTGGCCGCGGCTTCGCGCGCCGCGGCATAGCGCGGCGCCAGCCGCTTCTGGAACCAGAACGCGCCGATCAGGATCAGTGGAATGGGCAGCATCGCCAGTGCCGCCAGGTCGGCGGTGAGCACGAAGAACACCGCGCCCACCATCAGCGACGACACGACGACCTGGATGAGTTCGTTGGCGCCGGTGTTGAGGAAGCGTTCGATCTGGTTCACGTCCTCGTTCATCAGCGCCATCAGCCGGCCGCTGCGCTCGCGCTCGATGATGGCTGGCGGCAGCTTCTGCACGTGGCCGTAGGCGGCCTGGCGCAGCGAATGCTGCAGGTCCTGGGCCAGGCCGCGCCACTTGAGCGCATACAGGTATTCAAACGCCGACTCGGCCACCCACACCACAATGGTCAGGGCCACCAGCGCGTACAGCTGGTGCAGCGGGTCGGGCAGGCCGAACCGGGCCATGAACGAGTCTTCCTGGTTCACCACCACGTCCACCGCCACGCCGATCAGCAGCTCGGGCAGCACGTCGAAGAACTTGTTCAAGACCGAATAGACCGTGGCCAGCACGGCATTCCGGCGCTGGGGGCGGGCGAAGCCGGCCAGGCGGCGCAGGGGGTGGGTAGGGGACATGGGGTTTTCCGGGCGTTGGACGGCGGCGGTAAGGCGCGCAGTGTCCCACGGCGCTACACTGCAGGGATGCTGATTGCCTTCAACAAGCCCTACGGCGTCATTTGCCAGTTCACCGACAAGACGGTGCCACCCCGCCCGACGCTGGCCGGCTTCACGCTGCCGCCCGACGTCTATGCCGCTGGCCGGCTCGACCAGGATTCCGAAGGGCTGCTGCTGCTGTCCGACGACGGTCCGCTGATCGCGCGCATCAGTTCGCCCAAGTTCCACTGGCCCAAGACCTACCTGGTGCAGGTGGAAGGCCAGGCCGGCGACGAACACCTGGCGCAGCTGCGCGCCGGCGTCACGCTGGCCGACGGACCCACCCGCCCGGCGAAGGCGCAGGTGCTGATCGGCGCGCCCGACTGGCTGTGGCCGCGCGATCCGCCGGTACGCCACCGCAAGACGGTGCCCGACAGCTGGCTGGAGCTCACCATTACCGAAGGCCGCAACCGCCAGGTGCGGCGCATGGTGGCCGCAGTGGACCTGCCCTGCCTGCGCCTGCTGCGCATCGCGGTCGGCCCGCATCGGCTCGAAGGCCTGCCGCCCGGCCAGTGGCGCGAGCTGACCCAGTAGCCCGGATCAACCGTCAAGCCAGGGGGAAGGGATGAGTTTCCAGGATCATTTCTCGGGCCACGCCGGCGATTACGCCACGGCGCGGCCCACGTACCCGCCCGAGCTGTTCCAGTGGCTGGCCGACCAGTGCCTGCACCACGACCTGGTCTGGGACGTGGGCTGCGGCAACGGCCAGGCCAGCCTGGCCCTGGCGCACCATTTCCGGCGCGTGCACGCCAGCGACCCCAGTGCCGAACAGATCGCCAACGCCCCGGAGGATCCCCGCATCACCTGGCGGGTGGAGTCGGCCGAGATCTGCTCGCTGCACAACCATTCCGTGGACCTGGTGACCGCCGCGCAGGCGTTCCACTGGTTCAACCAGGGCCGCTTCGGCGCCGAGGCACAGCGCGTGCTGCGGCCCGGCGGCGTGGTCGCGGTGTGGTGTTACGGCCAGTCGCGGGTGGACGGACCGGTGGATGCGGTATTCCATGAGCTGTACGAAAACCAGCTCGGCCCGTATTGGCCGCCCGAACGCCGCCACGTCGAGAACGGCTATCGCGCGCTGTCGTTCCCGTTTGAAGTGATTGCCGACGCGCCGCGCTTCTCGATGGAACAGTCCTGGGCCCTGGACCAGTACCTGGCCTACCTGCGCACCTGGTCCGCCAGCCAGCGCTGCCTGCGCGAAACCGGTCGCGACGCCGTGTCCGACCTGGCCGACGATTTCGCCCGCGCCTGGGGCGATCCCGCCAAAGCACGCACCGTCCGCTGGCACCTGTCCCTGCGCGCCGGCCGCACCGCCTCCGACTAACCAGAGCGGGGCCAGGTTAAGTTATCCGGGAATAAAGCGTGGCGAAGAAGTAACCTGACCGCGTTCCTGCGGGCCTTTTTTCATTGGCCTGCGCACCTGATGGCGGCTGTATTCCTTGGAGTAGGACGAACATGCGTCGACTGATGTTGGTGGTGGCTTTGGCCGTGGCGCTGGCCGCGCCGGGGATGGCGCCGGGCGCGCCGACCCAGGCGGTGCAGGCGCAGGTGAACGACCCGGCGCGTGCGCTGCATGCGCTGTTTGAAGCCGACTGGCAGAGAAGCCTGGCCGAGCGTCCGCTGATGGCGACCTACCTGGGCGACCCGCGCTACAACGCCGCGATGCCGGACATTTCCAGCGCCGCGGTGGCGAAACAGCAGCAAGCCACGCGCGCGTCGCTGACCGCCCTGCTGGCCATCCCACGCGACGCCCTGTCGCCGGCCGACCAGCTCAACCACGACATCTACCGCCGCCAGCTCGAAACCGACATCGCCGGCTTTGGCTACCCCACCCACCTGATGCCGGTGGATCAGCGCGGCGGGCCGCACCTGCTGGCCGTGCAGATGGCGCCCGCGCTCCGCTTTGAAACGGCAAAGCATTACGCCGACTGGATCGCCCGACTGCGCGCCTATGGCGGTTTCGTCGACCAGTCGATCGCCCTGATGCGCGAAGGCATCGCCGCTGGCTGGGTGCCGCCAAAAGCGGTGATGCAGCGCGTGCCGGCGCAGATCGCCGCGCAGCGTGCGGCCACCGTCGAGGAAAGCAGCTTCTTTGCCCCTTTCCTGAGCATGGCCGACAGCATCCCCGCCGCCGAACAGGCGCGCCTGCGGGCGCAGGCCAAGGTTGCCGTGGGTGAAGTGGTGCTGCCGGCCATCGCCCGCTTCGAAACTTTCTTCAACCAGACCTACCTGCCGGCAACGCCCGCTTCGGTCGCCACGGGCGACCTGCCCAACGGCAAGGCGTACTACGACTACCTGGCGCGCAGCTACACCACCACCGACCTCACCGCGGACCAGATCCACCAGATCGGGCTGGGTGAAGTAGCGCGCATCCGTGGCGAGATGGAAAAGATCAAAACCGAAGTCGGCTTCGACGGCGACCTGGCGGCTTTCTTCACCCACCTGCGCACCGACCCCAGGTTCTTCCACGCCACGCCCGAGGCGCTGCTGGCGGACTACCGCGCCATGAGCCGCCGCATCGACCCCGAGCTGGTGCGGGTGTTCGGCAGGCTGCCGCGCACGCCCTACGGCATCATCCCGATCCCGGCGGCGATTGCGCCCGACACCACCACCGCCTACTACCAGCGCCCGTCCGCCGACGGGCTGCGCGCCGGCTATTACTACGTGAACCTGTACAAGCCCGAGTCCCGGCCGCGCTGGGAAATGCTGGCGCTGTCGCTGCACGAGGCGATGCCCGGCCACCACCTGCAGATTTCGCTGGCGCAGGAAATGCCCGACCAGCCGATGTTCCGCAAGCAGGGCGGCTTCACGGCTTTCATCGAGGGCTGGGGCCTTTACGCCGAGCGCCTGGGCTACGACATGGGCCTGTACGATGACCCGTACGACCGCATGGGCCAACAGGCCTACGACATGTGGCGCGCGGTGCGGCTGGTGGTGGACACGGGCCTGCATTCGAAGGGATGGTCGCGCCAGCAGGCGATCGATTATTTCGCTGCCAACGCCCCCAAGGCCGAACTCGACATCGCCAACGAAATCGACCGCTACATCAGCACGCCCGGCCAGGCGCTGGCCTACAAGATCGGCCAGCTCAAGCTCAGCGAACTGCGCGCCCGCGCGCAGACCCGGCTGGGTGATCGCTTCGATGTGCGCGCCTTCCATGACGCGCTGCTGTCCGACGGCGCACTGCCCCTGTCGGTGCTTGAGCAGCGCATGGACGCCTGGATGGTCGCCGAAGCCGCCAAGACCCCCTGAAGCAAAAAAAGCGGCAAAAAAAAAACGGGGTGGGGGGGGTTTTTTTGGGGGGGTTGGGGTTTGAGGAGGGCCCGGTGGGGGTGGGGGGTTGTGGGGGGGGGGGGGGGGGGGGGTTGGGGGGGGGGGGGGGGGGGGGGGGGGGGGGGGGGGGGGGGGGGGGGGGGGGGGGGGGGGGGTGGGGGGGGGGGGGGG
>NZ_JAIBFH010000071.1 GCF_019459675.1 Arenimonas sp. | reverse complement strand
GACGGGCCCCTGCCCGCCGGGACGCCGTTCCAGTTCCAGGCAAAGCCTGTTTGCAGCGGCGTGGCCCCAAAAGCCGCGCCGTTTTTGCGTCGTGCAGCGCCGACGCGCGGCCCGCGTTGTTTCCACCCAAGGTAAACCCCGATGTGCACCCTGTGCCTGAGCGACATGGGCGAACTGCGAGACGACTGGCTGCGCGAGCCGCTCCGGACGCTGCCAGTCCCGCCGGCCGCGCGTGCTGACGAAGCCGCGGCCAGCGCGGTGCAAGCCGCCCGAAACCCCGCGCAGTCAGTCCCCGAACTTGAGGCGGCGGCATGAACGCGCACGGCGAACCGCCCCAGGGCCGCTTGGTATCGATACTGCGCAAACCCATGACCTGGATTGCGCTGGCCCTGCTGGTTCTGATCTCCGCGGCCACCGCGGCGGTGGCCCTGGAGCTTTATGCCAGTACCTCCGAGCCCATGGAAATGAACTCACGCTAGCGCGCGGTTACCGCAGCTGGCTGTCCTTGCTGCCGCGACGGTTGTAGCCGCCGACCGAGCCCGACTCGGCGTCATGCAGTTCCTGGCATGCAACGCACAGCCGCACGCCGGGCAGCGCCTTGCGCCGACCTTCCGGAATCTTCGCGTCGCACTCCTCACAGCGCTTGAGGCTGGCGCCCTTGGGCAGCTGGCTGCGCACGCGCTCGATGCCGTCCTTGATGGTGGCGTCAATCTGGTCCTGTACCGCGCCGTCTCCGGCCCAACCGGTGGCCATGGGCTGCCTCCTCAAGTCTCTGTCTCGTCAACCATATGGTGTCTTGCCCGCCGTTTTCCAACTCGCCCGGCCGGGCGGGCGCCGAGCGGTTCCCGGTGCGTGGGCGCCCTGTCCTTTGGTGCAATACCGCGCCCGCCCCACCCGGGTCCAGCATCAGCCCAGCCCCCGGCACCCCGGGCCTGGCTGAAGCCCTGGGAGTCAAAGCATGTCCATGTCACTGCCGCAGCTCATTCCAACGTCATTGCTTGCCTGCGCAGCTTGGCTGGCGTTGGGCACCACCGCCGCCCTGGCGCCCTCCCAGGCCCATGCACTCGACTGCGGCAGCAACGATGGCTTCGTATGCCAGGGCAGCGCCAGCCAGTACGCCGGTGGCTTCAGCCCGGGCGTGGGCAGCGGCGGCTTCGGCGGCGGCACCTGCACGGCCACGCGCACGCCCGTGGTGTTCATCCACGGCAACGGCGACAGCGCCATCAGTTTCGACATGCCGCCCGGTGCCGTCAGCGGTTACGCCACGCCGGCCCGCTCCCTCTACGACGAGCTCAAGGCCCAGGGGTACAACGACTGCGAGCTGTTCGGCGTCAGCTATCTCGACGCCAGTGAGCGCGCCCTGCCGCAGTACAACTACCACTCGCCCGCCAGGTATGCGGTGCTGAACGCTTTCATCAACAAGGTGAAGGCCTATACCGGCAAGAGCCAGGTGGACATCGTGGCGCATTCGCTGGGGTCGTCGATGGCCCTGGCGACGATGAAGTACTACGGCAGCGCCGGCAGCGTGCGCCGCTTCGTCAACATCGCCGGCGGCATCCGCGGCCTGCGCACCTGCCTGGCCACCGGCTACATTTCGCCCTACGCGCCCACCTGCAATGCCGAAGGTTTCTACCCGTTCACCTATTACACCTTCGGCCTGTACCCCAGCACGGGCGTGGCCTACTACGGCTACAACCGCTGGACCGGCAGCGGCACGGGCAGCCTGCGCACCCTGCCCGCCACGTTCACGGCGGTGTCGTTCTACACCATCACCGCCGGGCTGCGGGACCAGGTGCACTGCTTCACCACCAGCTACGCCAGCACCTGTTCCAGCGGCGCGCTGTTCAACGCCCGCAGCAACGTCAAGGCACAGGTGGACATCGGCGCCGGCAGCAGCGCCTATGCCTACGACTGGGACTGGTCGGACGGCAGCCCGCTCAACTTCGGCGGCGGCGACCTGAGCAACGGCGTTGGCCACGTGCGCTCGAAGACCAACGCCGGACGCATCGTCTACAACATGCTGGGCACGACCTGCACCACCGGCTGCGCCAGCGGCTATGCGGGCGTGAACGGACCCGCGGTGAACCTCTGAGGGTGGCTTTGGCGCAGCCAAGCCACTGATCTGGCGAGAAAAGCGGGCGTCCTGGCCCGTAATGTGGGACACTGCGCCCCCGATTCCCTCACCCAGGCCCCTGCCATGAAGAAGAAAGCCCGCAACCGCCGCCGCGCCGCCCGCCTCAAGGGCCGCTGAGCCGCCGCAGCCTCGCGCTGCATGAAGGGCCAGTGCCGCACCGCGATACGTCGCGGTGAGGCACTGGCCTTTTTCTTTGCGCGTTCAGGCGCGAGTCCCGACTGGCCAGTCCGCATGGGCCATCATGGGTCATGACCCCCGACCATCCCACCCTGCCCCGTTCCCGCTGGCAGCGTCGCCGAGACCGCCTGCAGCA
>NZ_JAIBFH010000069.1 GCF_019459675.1 Arenimonas sp. | reverse complement strand
GAGAAGAACAGGGCCGGCGTGCCGGCGCCGTTGACGGCACCCAGCGAGACGCCCGGGGCGCTGGTGGTCGGCACGGCGACCGGAGTCAGCTCAGCGGCGCCAGTGGTGCACTCGAGGCGGCCGTAACGCACTTCACCGTCGGAGAAGTTGTAGTTCAGGCGGGCTTCGATGATGTCGCCCACGTCGCTGAGGACGACCGGCTTGGTCAGTTCGATTGCGTAGTTGCGCGCCGGGTCGACGCCCAGCACGACGGCACCGGCATTGGCCGAGACCAGCAGACCGGCGATGGTGCCGGCGAGCAGCTTCTTGTTGAGAGACATTGTTGTTAACTCCTAAGCTTAGGGAATAAAAATCGGAACAGCCTGTTCCGTCCGGACACCGCCCACCGCCCGCACGCTCGTGCCGGCGCCGGCACCAAGGATAGCCATCTCAGAGGCTGGGTCATCATGACCGTTTGCCTCCAAGAGGAGTTGCCCTTGCTGCGCATGCTGTAGCACTGCGCAGTCTCCAGACGCCGGGCAAGCGTAATACGGTGCATTTCAATCGTCAATGTTTGTTCAAAATTCGTGATTCGGTTCACAAAACAGACTTCCGGCACTCCGCCAGGGCCGGGTTGGCCCGCCGTTCAGGGTTCCTCGGTGCCGAACCGCCCCCGGATGGCGTCGGTGATGGCGCGCGCCTGGGACGCATCCTCGATCACATAGGGCGTGATCAGCATCAGCAGCTCGGTCCGGGTGTCCGAGTCGCGGCTGTTCTGGAACAGCTTGCCCAACACCGGCACGTCGCCCAGGCCCGGCACCTTGGACTTGGACTTGGTGCGGCTGGACGAGATCAGGCCGCCCAGCAGCATGCTTTCCCCGTCCGACAGGCTCAGGCTGGTCTCCAGGCGCCGGCTGAAGATGCTGGGCGAGGAAATGTCGCTGGTGTCGGTGGGCGTGGCCTCGCTGACCTCCTGGGCGATCTTCAGGTCCACCCGCTGCCCGGAGTGCACCACGGCGTCGATTTCGAGCAGGACGCCGGTCTTGCGGTACTGCACCGCCTGCAGGATCGAAGAGGTCCCGCCCGTGCTGGGCAGGTCCGGCGCCGTGGCCTGGCTGGTGATGATGGGCACTTCAGTGCCCACGTCGATGCTGGCGCTTTCGCCACTTTTCACCAACAGGCGCGGCGTGGACAGGATGGTGACGCGGCTGTCGCGCCCGAACAGGTTCATTACCGCCCGGACCTGGCCGGAGGACGAAATGGGGCTCCATACCAGCGCACCCTCGGCCGGGGTGCTGCCCTGCAGGGCCGTCAGGCCGCCGCTGAAGTTGTCCAGGCCGACGTTGCGCAGCGCCCACTCAACGCCATGGCTGATCTCGTCGGTCAGCGTGACCTCGGCGATGGTGACCTCGATCACCACCTGCCGCGCCGGCTGGTCGAGCCGGGCGAGCACGCCCTGGATGGCGCGCCATTTCTGGGCATCGCCCTGGTAGACGATGACGTTCCGGATCGGGTCCACCGCCAGCTTGCCGCCGTCGGTGCCGATCACGCCCACGCGGGCGGGCTGGCGGCCGGTACCGGCGCCGGAGCCTGGGCCGCCTTCCGTGCCGGCGTTCTGCGGGCCCGCCGGGCTGCCGCGGGGGCCGCCGCGGGTCCCCACCAGCCCCACCACCACCGGCACCAGCGTCCCCCCGGTGGGGGGGGGGGCAGAATAAAAAAACACGCCGCCGTCGCCGGCGCTTTCGTC
>NZ_JAIBFH010000067.1 GCF_019459675.1 Arenimonas sp. | reverse complement strand
CGGGGGGGGGGGGTTCGGGGGCGCCGGGCCGGGGCCCCGGCCACGGCGGCCTCGGGCTTGGCTTCGGGCTTGGGCGCTTCCACCACGCTGGATCCCTGGCGCAGCTTGACGGTGCCGTCCACCACGATGCGGTCGCCGGCGGCCAGGCCATCGAGCACTTCCACTTCGCCCCGGCGGCGCTGGCCCAACTTCACGTTGACCTGGTCCACCGTTCCGTCGGGCAGCAGCCGGAACACGTGCGCGGTCTGCGCCACCTGGATCACCGATATCTCGGGCACCACCAGCGCCTGGCGTTCGGGCTGGAACACGCGCAGGGTCAGCAGCATGCCAGGGCGCAGCAGGCGGTCGGGGTTCGGGATCTCGGCGCGCACGGTCACCGCGCGGGTGGCCGGGTCGATGCGAGAGTCGACCGTGGTGACCAGGCCGCTGAACTCGCGGTCCGGATAGGCGTTGCTGGTGGCGGTGATCGTCTGGCCGGCCGACAGCGCCGCGAGGTACGCCTCGGGCACGGCGAAATCGAGCTTCATCACCGACACATCGTCAAGGCTGGCGATGGTGGTGCCGGGCGACACCAGGGTGCCCGGGCTGACCTGGCGGAAGCCCAGCACGCCGGCAAACGGCGCGGTGATCACGCGGTCCGAAAGCCGGGCCCGGGTGGCGTCCAGCCGGGCGCGGGCGGTGTCCATGGCCGCACGCTGGGTGTCGAGCTGGCTGGCGGGGATGAGCTTTTGCGCAGTTAGCTGTTCCTGGCGCTGGAACTGCTTCTGCGTTTCTCGGAACGAGGCGGCGGCCTCGGCCAGGCCGGCCACTTCGACGCGTCCCGACAGGTCCACCAGCACGTCGCCGGCTTCCACCAGGTCGCCGTCTTCGAAGTTCACTCTCACCACGGTCTCGGTGACCTTGGCGGTGACCAGCACCGACTCGTTGGCGCGGGCGGTGCCCAGCGCCTCGATGGCGTCGTTCCAGGGCTTGTTCACCACCTCGGTGGTGGTGACCGTGGCCGACGGCGCACGGCTGGCGGCCGGGGGCTCGGCGCTGCAGCCGGCCAGCGCCAGGGCCAGGGCGATGGCGGGCAGGAGGTGGCGCTGGGTCGGGCTCATCGGGAAGGTCATCCTTGAACGGGTTTGATGGCGGCCTGGCCGCCGCAGGGGGGCCTGGCGCCGTGTCGGGACCGTGCCGGCATCGGGCTGGCGTGGGTCGAAGTGGGACCGGAACGCGAGCGGAAGGTTCCGCGATTGTACGGGGGCAACGTCACGCCCATGTGCACACTCCATCCCGATCCATGACGCTGCGTTGCAGACAGGCAACGTGCACAAACGCAGCCGAGGGCCGGGCGTTGACGCGGCGCCGCGCCCGGGAAGCGCGCCGGACCGGCAAAAAAACGCCGGCGCGAGGCCGGCGTCGTTCGAACCACTGGCGGCGGGGATCAGCCGCCCTTGGTCCACTTGCCCAACGCGGCCAGGCCGTTGGCCTTGGCGCGGGCGTACACCGTCTTCTGGGCCGCGGCGATGTTGCCGGTCAGGTCCTTGGACCAGGTCTTGAGCGCGGCCGACTGCATCGCACGGCCGTAGCTGAAGCTCAGCGGCCAGGGATTGCCGCCCATGCGGTTCATGGCGTCCAGGTGCGAGGTGGCGTCTTCGTCGCTCTGGCCGCCCGACAGGAACACGATGCCCGGCAGGCTGGCCGGCACGGCCGACTTCAGGCAGCGCAGGGTCATTTCGGCGACTTCCTCGACGCTGGCCTGCTCGGGGCAGTCCTTGCCCGACACCACCATGCTGGCCTTGAGGATGGTGCCCTCGAGCAGGATGTTGTGCTCGTACAGGGCGCCGAACAGCGAGCGCAGGGTGACTTCGGTGATTTCGTAGGCGGTGTCGATGTCGTGCTCGCCGTCCATCAGCACTTCGGGCTCGACCATGGGCACGATGCCGGCTTCCTGGCACAGGGCGGCGTAGCGGGCCAGCGCGTGGCAGTTGGAATCAATGCAGGTGCCGGACGGCGAGTCCTCGCCGATGGTGATCACGGCGCGCCACTTGGCAAACTTGGCGCCCAGCCGGGCGTATTCCTTCAGGCGCTCGCGCAGGCCGTCCAGGCCTTCGGTGACCAGCTCGCCCGGGAAGCCGGCCAGCGGCTTGGCGCCCATGTCCACCTTGATGCCCGGCAGGATGCCGTTGTCCATCATCAGCTTGGTGAACGGCACGCCGGCCTTGGTGCTCTGGCGCAGCGTTTCGTCGTACAGGATGGCGCCGGAGATGTAGTCGCTCAGCTTCGGGGTGCCCAGCAGCATCTCGCGATAGGCGCGACGATTCTCCTCGGTGCACTCGATGCCCACGCCGTCGAAGCGCTTCTTGATGGTGGCATTGGACTCATCGATGGCGATGATGCCCTTGCCCGGGGCCACCATGGCCCGGGCGATGTCGGCGAGTTGGTCGATGCTCATGGGGTTCCCGGGGTCGTGTTGGTAGACCCCGGATTATAGCCCAACCCGCCGAATGGCCGAGAACGGGGAAAATGTACCGGGTACATTTTCCCCGTTTTCAGAGCTCGCCCAGGCCTTCGGCGCGGCCGGCGGGGCCGACCTTCAGCAGGCGCAGGGTGTTGGTGGCGCCGTGCAGCTCCATGTGGTCGCCGCTGGTGATCATGACGCTGTCGCCCTCGGCCAGCGCGCCGGCCTCGAACAGCTGGCGGATGGCGCCGCGGGCGGCCTCCCGGGTCGCCTGGCCCTGGCTGTCGTAGTGGATGGGGAACACGTCGCGGATCATCGCCATCCGCCGCCGCGCCCCGTCGTGGCGCGACAGCCCGTAGATCGGCACCGAGCTGCGGAAGCGCGACAGGTAGCGCGCCGTGCCGCCCGATTCGGTCAGCGCGATGATGGCGCGCACCTTGATGTGCTCGGCCAGGAACATGCTGGCCATGGCGATGGCCTGGTCGGCGGCCTGCAGGTTGCGCGGCGCCTTCTCGAAATCGGTGTCGTGGTCGAACTGGCGTTCGGCGCCCAGGCAGATGCGCACCATGGCCTCCACCGCTTTCACCGGGTAGTTGCCCGAGGCGGTTTCGGCCGACAACATCACCGCGTCGGTGCCGTCGATGACCGAGTTGGCCACGTCCAGCACTTCGGCGCGGGTGGGGATGGGGTTGTCCACCATGGACTGCAGCATCTGCGTGGCGGTGATCACCACGCGGTTGTTCTCCAGCGCGGTGCGGATGATCTTCTTCTGCAGGCCGGGCAGTTCGGCGTCACCGATCTCCACGCCCAGGTCGCCGCGCGCCACCATCACCACGTCCGAGGCGATGGTGATCTCCACCAGGTTCTCGATGGCTTCGGCGCGCTCAATCTTCGCCACCAGGAACGCATCGCTGCCGGCGGCACGCGCCAGCGCGCGGGCCTCGTCCATGTCGGCGGCGGAGCGGCAGAACGACACCGCAATGAAGTCCACGCCCAGCCCGGCGGCGATCTGGATGTGCAGTTTGTCCTGGTCGGTGAGCGCGCCCAGCGACAGGCCGCCGCCCAGGCGATTGAGGCCCTTGCGGTTGGACAGTGCACCGTCGGTGAGCACGCGGGTTCGGATGCGGTCGGCTTCCACGGCGATGACCTGGACCGCCATCAGGCCGTCGTCGAGCAGCAGCGTGTCGCCGGCGTGCACGTCGTCCACCAGCCCCAGGTAGCTCACGCCCACCTGGGTGCTGTCGCCCAGCGGCGCGTCGGCGCGGCAGACCAGGGTGAACTCCTGCCCGGTGCGCAGCAGCACCTTGTCTTCCTCGAATTTCTCGATGCGGATCTTCGGGCCCTGCAGGTCGGCCAGGATGCCGACCTCGCGGCCCTGCCGCGTCGCGGCCTCGCGCACGGCCGCCACGCGCGCCGCGTGGTGTTCGGGCGTTCCGTGCGAGAAATTCAAGCGCACCACGTTGACGCCGGCGCGCACCAGGTCGTCAAGCACGCCGGGAGCGTCGGTAGCCGGGCCGAGGGTGGCGAGGATCTTGGTGCGGCGCGGGTCGTGGTTCATGGGATTCTTGCTGGAGGGCTGTGCCGGTAACGCTAGCACAGCACATCGCGCGTCCCGGGGTGTGCTGCAATCGATTTCAGCGCGGGAAAAGACCGCGCAGGTCAGCCGGTCGCGACGCCAGGTGGGTGGCGCCGGCGGCGCGCAGCTCCGCCTCGCCGCCGAAGCCCCACAGCACCCCCACCGAGCCAATGCCGTGGTGGCGGGCGCCGTCGATGTCCATGTGCCGGTCGCCGATCATCCAGGCGTCCTGGCTGGGCAGGGCCAGGCGCGCAAAGGCTTCGCCGATCAGCTCGGGCTTGTGGCTGAGCCGGCCACAGGGCGTGGCGCCCACGATTTCCTCGAAAACATGGCCGAACGGCAGGTGGGCGATGATCTTGCGGGCGTGGGGCTCGTTCTTGGCGGTGACCACGGCCAGACGGTGGCCGGCGCCAGACAGCGCCAGCACGACGTCGCCGATGCCGTCGTAGACCTCGTGCTCGGCCCATCCGTGCGTTTCGAAGCGGTCGCGGTAATGCTGCACGGCTTCCTCGATGCGCGCGGCGTCCGCCAGCAGCGGACCGAAGCTGTCGCGCAGCGGCGGACCGATCCATCGCCGCAGCTGCGCCTGCGGCGGCACCGGCTCGCCCATCTGCTCCAGCGCGTGGGCGACGCAGCGGGTGATGCCTACCGCCGAATCGATCAGCGTGCCGTCCAGGTCGAAGAAGATCGTCGCCATGTCAGGCCGCACGCGCCTTGAGCGCCGTCACCGCCGGCAGCTCCTTGCCTTCGCAGAATTCCAGGAACGCGCCGCCGCCGGTGGAAATGTAGCTGATGCCCGCCGCGACGCCGTACTTGTCCACCGCGGCCAGCGTGTCGCCGCCGCCGGCGATCGAGAACGCGTCTGAATCGGCGATCGCGTGCGCCAGCGTTTGCGTGCCCTTGCCGAACGCATCGAACTCGAACACCCCCACCGGGCCGTTCCAGATGACGCTGCCGGCGCGCCTGATCATGTCGGCATAGCGCGCAGAGGTGTCGGGGCCGATGTCCAGGATCATGTCGTCCGGGCCAACATCGGCGACGGCCTTCACCGTCGCCGGCGCGTCGGCGGCGAACGCCGTCGCCACCACCACGTCGGTCGGGATCGGGATGTCGGCGCCGCGGGCCTTGGCGTCGGCGATGATCTGGCGCGCGGTGTCCAGCAGGTCGTTCTCGCACAGCGACTTGCCCACCGGGTGGCCCATCGCGGCGATGAAGGTGTTGGCGATGCCGCCGCCGACGATCAGCTGGTCCACCTTGGACACCAGCGCCGACAGCAGTTCGAGCTTGGTGCTGACCTTGGAGCCGGCCACGATGGCGATCAGCGGGCGCGCGGGCGCCAGCAGCGCCTTGGCCAGCGCGTCCAGCTCGGCCATCAGCAGCGGCCCGCCGCAGGCCACCTGGGCGAAGCGGATGACGCCGTGGGTGGACGCCTGCGCGCGGTGCGCGGTGCCGAAGGCGTCCATGACGAAGACGTCGCACAGCGCGGCGTACTTTTTCGACAGCGCCTCGTCGTCGGCCTTCTCACCGACGTTCATGCGGCAGTTTTCCAGCAGCACCAGCTGCCCCGGTTGCACCTGCACGCCGTCGGTCCAGTCCCTGAGCAGCGGCACGTCGCGGCCCAGCAGTTCGGACAGGCGCGCGGCCACCGGCGCCAGCGAATCCTCCCGCGTCCACACGCCCTCCTTCGGGCGGCCCAGGTGCGAGGTGACCATCACGGCCGCGCCCTTCTCCAGCGCCAGCCGCAGGGTCGGCAGTGCGGCAGTGATGCGCTGCTCCGACGTGATGTGGCCGTCCTTGACCGGCACGTTGAGGTCTTCGCGGATGAGCACGCGCTTGCCGGCCAGGTCGAGGTCGGCCATTCGCAGGATGGTCATGCAGGTGCTCCGGAGTCGGGAAAGCGGCATTTTCCCCCGCTTGATGGGCCCGGGGCAAACCCGGCGGGGCCGTGGGACAATGGCCCATGGCCGATATCCCGCAAACCCTGCCCGTCCTTGAGAGCGAGCGCATCCGCCTCAGGCCGCTGCGGATGGACGATGCCCCGGAGGCGTTCGCCATGTTCAGCGACGCGGAAGTGACGAGATATTGGAGCTTCCAGGCCTGGACCGAGCCCGCGCAGGCGCAGGCCTGGCTGGCCGAGCGCATGGGCTGGGGCCCGCCGTCGGTGTACGGCTGGGCCATGGCCGACCGCGCCACAGACGCCTTCATCGGCACCACGGCGCTGTTCTCGCTCAGCGGCCCCCTGCACCGGGCCGAGCTGGGCTATTCCCTGATGCCGGCGCTCCAGGGCAAGGGCCTGGCCACGGAAGCGGTGCGCCGCGCGCTGGACTTCGGCTTCGACATCCTCGGCCTGGAGCGCATCGAGGCCGACGTGGACCCGCGCAACGAAGGCTCCTGCCGCCTGGCCGAGCGCTTGGGCTTCCAGCGCGAGGGCCTGCTGCGCAACCGCTGGCGCGTGGGCGGCGAGTTCGCCGATTCGATCCTGTACGGCCTGCTGCGCAACGAGTACCGGAGAGGCGCATGAGCGACCCGATCGGCCAGGCGCTGGCCGCACTGCGCCGCGGCGACGTCATCGGCCTGCCCACCGAAACGGTGTACGGCCTGGCGGCCGATGCGTCGCGTCCCGAGGCGGTGCGCCGCATCTTCGAGCTCAAGGGCCGCCCCGCCGACCATCCGCTGATCGTGCACGTGGCGGATGCCAAGCAGCTCGACCGCTGGGCGCGCGACATTCCGGACGCAGCGCGCGTGCTGGCCGCGGCGTTCTGGCCCGGCCCGCTGACGCTGATCCTGCGCAAGCAGGCCGGCGTGCCCGACGAAGTCACCGGCGGCCAGCCCACGGTGGGTCTGCGCTGCCCGGCGCACCCGATGGCGCTGGCGCTGCTGCATGAATTCGACGGCGGGCTGGCCGCGCCGTCCGCCAACCGCTTCGGCCACGTCAGCCCCACTTCGGCCGCCCACGTGCGCGACGAGTTCGGCGACGCGGTGACGGTGGTGCTGGACGGCGGCGAGTGCGAGGTGGGCATCGAAAGCACGATTCTCGACTTGTCCGGCGAAATCCCGCGCATCCTTCGGCCCGGCCGCATCACCCGGGCACAGATCCAGGCGCAGGTGGGTCCCGTGGCCGAAGGCGGCGCCGCCGACAGCCCGCGCGCCTCGGGCACGCTGGACGCGCACTACGCACCGCGCACCGCCCTGCTGCTGATGCCGCGTGACGCCCTGGTGGCCGAAGCCCGCCAGCAGGAAGCCCTGGGCAAGCGCGTCGCCGTGCTGGCAATGGCCTCCCTGCCCGAAGGCCTGCGCGGCATCGCCCTGCCCGCCGACGCCGACGGCTACGCCCATGGGCTTTACGCCGCGCTGCGTGCCCTGGACACGCTGGGCGCCAACCTGCTGCTGGCACAACGACCGCCCGACGACCGCAGCTGGCTGGCCGTCAACGATCGCCTGCGCCGCTCCGCAGCAGGCGCCGGCCTGGGCACCGGCGGCCACTGAAAAAAAAGCCCCAGCCGGGGCCGGGGCTTCGTTCACCGCCGCGGCAGTGGCTTTACTTCGCGGCCATCAGCGCCAGCGTGGTGTCGAGCATGCGGTTGGAGAAGCCCCACTCGTTGTCGTACCACGAGCACACCTTCACCAGCGTGCCGCCCATCACCTGGGTGAGCGTGCTGTCGTAGATCGAGCTGTGCGGGTCGTGGTTGAAGTCGATCGACACCAGCGGCTTGGTGTTGAAGCCCAGGATGCCCTTGAGCGCGCCTTCGGAAGCGGCCTTGAGCACCGAATCGATTTCATCCTTGGTGGTTTCGCGCGCCGCGACGAACGACAGGTCCACCACCGACACGTTGATGGTGGGCACGCGCATCGAGAAGCCGGTGAGCTTGCCGTTGAGCTCGGGCAGCACCAGGCCCACCGCGGCCGCGGCGCCGGTCTTGGTCGGGATCTGCGACATGGTGGCCGAACGGGCCCGGCGCAGGTCGCTGTGGTAGACGTCGGTGAGCACCTGGTCGTTGGTGTAGGCGTGAATGGTGGTCATCAGGCCGTGCACGATGCCGATCTTTTCGTTCAGCACCATGGCCAGCGGCGCCAGGCAGTTGGTGGTGCACGAAGCGTTGGAGATGACCGTGTCGGACGCCTTGAGCTTGGCGTGGTTGACGCCGAAGACGATGGTGTTGTCCACGTCGCTGCCGCCCGGCGCGGAAATGATCACCTTCTTCGCACCGGCGGCGATGTGCGCCGACGCCTTGGCCTTGCTGGTGAACAGCCCGGTGCACTCCAGGACCACGTCCACGCCCAGCGCGGCCCAGGGCAGCTTGGAAGGATCGCGCTCGGCGCAGACCTTGATGCGGTCGCCGTTGACGATCAGGTCGCCGCCGTCCACTTCCACCGTGCCGGGGAACTTGCCGTGGGCGGTGTCGTACTGGGTCAGGTGCGCATTGGTTTCAGCGTCGCCCAGGTCGTTGATGGCCACGATGGTGATCTCGTGGTTGCGCTTGGCTTCGTAAAGCGCACGCAGGATGTTGCGACCGATGCGGCCGTAGCCATTGATGGCGACCTTGATGGACATGCAGGCTCCTGAACCGGCGAAGGCCGGCGGGTTGGGTGGAAGAACCCCGATTTTAGCAACCCCGGGCCCCCAGTCCCAGCGGCAGCCGATTTGACGCGCCTCAAGTGGCCCGCGGGCGGCACAGTGGAAACTGGCGCCAGTTCCCAACCGGAGACCCGCCATGCGGACCCTTAAAGTAATTGCACCTCTGGCCGCCACGGCCGCCCTGCTGTTCGCCACGCCCGTCCTGGCCCAGCAGGCCGGCGACTGGACCTTTGGCCTCGGCGCCCACGTCGTTTCGCCCAAGTCCGACAACGGCAGCCTGGCCGGCGGCGCGCTGGACGCGGACGTCGGCGACAATTGGCGTCCGACCATCACCGGCGAGTACTTCTTCCGCGACAACTGGGGCATCGAAGTCCTGGCCTCGCTGCCGTTCCAGCACGACATCGAGCTCAACGGCGTCAAGGCCGGCTCCACCAAGCACCTGCCGCCGACCCTGAGCCTGCAGTACCACTTCAACGGCAGCGACAAGGTCAAGCCGTTCATTGGCGCCGGCGTGAACTACACGATCTTCTTCAGCCAGGACACCACCGGCCCGCTGGCCGGCACCGACCTGGACCTGGACAACTCGTGGGGCCTGGCGGCCCATGCCGGCCTTGATTTCGCCGTCGGCGAGAAGAAGTGGCTGCGCCTGGACGCCCGCTGGATCGACATCGACACCGACGTGAAGGTGAACGGCACCAGCGTCGGCACCGTCAACATCGACCCGATGGTCTACGGCGCCGCCTTCGTCTGGCAGTTCTGATGGTTTGAAGCTGGCAAGGTTCACGGCCGCTGGCGTAGAGTCGGCGGCCATGAACAGACTCCTGAGCACCGTTATCCTTCTGGCCCTCGCTGCGCCGGCCTTCGGCTGGAGCAAACAGGGCCACCAGCTGGTTGGGGAACTGGCCGAACGCGACCTAACGGCCGCCGCGCGCGCCGAAGTGGACCGACTGCTGGCCGGTGAACCGAACCCGACCCTGGCCGGGGTTTCCACCTGGGCCGACGAGATCCGCGCCGAAGGCAACGAGCTCGGCCAGCGCAGCCGGACCTGGCACTACATCAACTTCGACCACGCGGGCTGCGACTACGTGCCTGCGCGCGAATGTCCGGACGGCAACTGCGTCATCGGCGCCATCAACGCCCAGCGCGCCATCCTGGCCGACCGCAGCCAGCCGCTGCAGGCCCGGCGCGAGGCGCTGAAGTTCGTGGTGCATTTCGTCGGCGACGCGCACCAGCCCATGCACGCCGGTTTCCGACGCGACCGCGGCGGCAACAACTTCCAGCTCAACTACCGCGGCAAGGGATCGCCCAAGGGCGAAGGCACCAACCTGCACGGCGTCTGGGACTACTGGCTGCTGCGCAGCGCCAACCTCGACAACCCCGCCTACACCGCCAGGCTGCTGCAAAGCCCGCTGCCCGAGGGAACCCAGCTGGACGCGGACAATCCGGCTGCGGAATGGACGCTGGAGTCGTGCCGGCTGATCGCCAGCAATTCGATCTACCCGCCCAAGCGGCGCATCACCGACGCCTACCTCGACCTGCACCGCCCGACGGCGGAAGCGCGCGTGCGCCAGGCCGGCGCGCGACTGGCATCACTGCTCAACGACGCGCTCGATACCGCCCGCTGACATGCACACGGGCCGCCAGGCCGACGCGGATGACGGCGGATGCCCGACTGCGGCTGAAGAATTGCTGCCGGGGCCAGGGGCAAAAGCGGGCTGGTTAGATGGCGCGGACAGCGCGTTTGTCGCCGATAGTGGCTGTGATTGAAAACGTGGGCGCGCTGTCGTGGTTAGCGGATCACCACCACTTTTGAAAAAACAGCTCGTTGAGCGCTGTTCCTTAGGTCGGCTGCGCTAGTTTGGTTTGCCCGTAATGCATGGGCCAACTCGAGACCTCTGAATGAAGCATCTCATTGCCGTAATGTTTGCAGCGACCTTTGCCATCAGCTTTGCCGCCAGCGCGGAAGATGGTCCCGGCACGATTCCCGACGGCCCGGTTGAAGGGCCGCCCGGCTGGGTGTGCACGGCCAAGGCAGGCGTGGTCACATGCGAAGCCAGGGACCAGGAAGGCCCGGCGCAGTAAACCGTTTGGCGGGGGGGGGGGGGGGGGGGGGGGGGGGG
>NZ_JAIBFH010000040.1 GCF_019459675.1 Arenimonas sp. | reverse complement strand
GCTGCTCGAGGGCCTGGCGGCGTCCGGGCAGGTGAGCGCCCTGCACCACCAGCGCCAGGGCAAGGGCAGTGCCGAGGGCCTGCGCCGGCTGCTGCTGGCCCTGGTGCGCGACCTGCGCGCGGTGCTGGTGCTGCTGGCGGTGCAGCTGGTGCGGCTGCGTGACGCGGCGGCGCTGCCGGCGGACGAACGCCGCGCACTGGCCGAGCTCACGGCCGACATCCATGCGCCCTTGGCCAACCGGCTGGGCATCTGGCAGCTCAAGTGGGAGCTTGAAGACCTTGCCTTCCGCTGGCTGCAGCCCGACACCTACCAGCGCATCGCCCGCCTGCTGGACGAAAAGCGCGGCGATCGCGAGCGCTTCATCCAGGACGCCATGGCGCGCCTGCGCGAAGCCCTGGCCGAGGCCGGCGTCACTGCCGACGTGGCCGGCCGGCCCAAGCACATCTACAGCATCTGGAAAAAGATGCAGCGCAAGGGCGTGCCGTTCAGCGAGCTGTACGACATCCGCGCCCTGCGCGTGCTGGTGGACGACATCCCGGCCTGCTATTCCGTGCTGGGACTGGTGCACCAGCTGTTCCCGTCCATTCCCTCGGAGTTCGACGACTACATCGCCCACCCCAAGGGCAACGACTACCGGTCGCTGCACACCGCGGTGATCGGGCCGGGCGGCCAGACCCTGGAAGTGCAGATCCGCACCCACCAGATGCACGAACACGCCGAACTGGGCGTGGCCGCGCACTGGCGCTACAAGGAGGGCGGCGGCGCCGACGCCAGCTTCGAGCGCAAGGTGTCGTGGATGCGCCAGCTGCTTGAAGCCCGCGACGAGGGCGAGGACGCGCTGATGGCCGGCTTTTCCACCGAACTGGTGGAAGACCGCGTGTACGTGCTCACCCCGCGCGGCGAAGTGGTGGACTTGCCGCGCGACGGCACGGTGCTGGATTTCGCCTATGCCGTGCACACCGAGGTCGGGCACCGCTGCCGCGGCGCCAAGGTCAACGGCCGCATCGTGACGCTGGACCACCGGCCGGCCACCGGCGACCGCATCGAAATCCTCACCGCCAAGACCGGTGAGCCCCGGCGCGACTGGCTGCTGGCCAGCAGCGGCTTCCTGGCCACCGGTCGGGCCCGGGACAAGGTGCGTGCGTGGTTCCACCGCATCGATCGCAC
>NZ_JAIBFH010000026.1 GCF_019459675.1 Arenimonas sp. | reverse complement strand
GGCACTTCACGACCCGTCCCGTCGCCCGCGCTTGTCGCGGGCGGAACGGGATCAGACGTCAAGGTTGGCAACCCGCAGCGCGTTCTCTTCGATGAATTCGCGGCGTGGCTCGACCACGTCGCCCATCAGCGTGGAGAAGATCTGATCGGCGGCAACGGCGTCTTCGATGCGCACCTTGAGCAGGCGGCGCGTCTCGGGATTCACGGTGGTGTCCCACAGCTGCTCGGGGTTCATTTCGCCCAGGCCCTTGAATCGCTGGATGGTGCGGCCTTTCTTGGCCTCTTCCAGCAGCCATTCCTGCGCCTGCAGGAAGGTGGCCACTTCGGCGCTCTTGCCGCCGCGCGCGACGGTGGCGCCCGCCTGCAGCAGGCCCTGCAGCGTGCCCGCCATCTCGTTGACCTGGCGCAGCTCGCCGCCCAGCAGCTGCGGGGCCGCCAGCACCTGTGTGGCCACCAGGCCGTGATGCTGCTTGCCGATCACCAGCGCGCCGGCGTGGCCTTCGTCACTGGCCGGCTGGATGCTGAAGACATAGCGCGCGCGGCCCAGGCCGGTGGCGTTGAGGCGACGTTCCAGCTCGCGGCACCAGGGCGCAAGGATGTCGGCGGCGGAGAAGTCCTCGGCCTTCAGCGGCGGCATCTCGAGCATGGCCTCGAGCACCGGCGTGTCCACGCGGTGTGCGAAGCGCGCGATGGTTTCTCGCGTGGCGACAAAATCGAGCAGCAGCTTTTCAAGCTGTGCCCCGGCGATGGCGGGTGCGTCGGTGCTGATGCGCAGCTCGGCATTCTCAACCGCGTTGTTGACCAGGTAGGCGTTGAGCGCACCGTCGTCCTTGAGGTACATCTCGTTCTTGCCCTGCTTGATCTTGTACAGCGGCGGCAGCCCGATGTAGATGTGGCCGCGCTCGATCAGTTCGGGCATCTGCCGGTAGAAGAACGTCAGCAGCAGCGTGCGGATGTGCGAGCCGTCGACGTCGGCGTCGGTCATCAGGATGATGCGGTGGTAGCGCAGCTTGTCCGGGTTGTATTCGTCCTTGCCGATGCCGCAGCCCAGCGCGGTGATCAGCGTGCCCACCTCTGCGGACGCCAGCATGCGGTCGAAGCGCGCGCGCTCGACGTTGAGGATCTTGCCCTTCAACGGCAGGATGGCCTGGGTCTTGCGGTTGCGACCCTGCTTGGCGGAGCCGCCGGCGGAGTCACCCTCGACGATGAACAGTTCGGACAGCGCCGGGTCTTTTTCCTGGCAGTCGGCAAGCTTGCCCGGCAAGCCGGCGATGTCGAGCGCACCCTTGCGCCGGGTGAGGTCGCGCGCCTTGCGGGCGGCTTCGCGCGCGCGCGCCGCATCGACGATCTTGCCGGCGATGGCGCGCGCTTCGTTCGGCCGCTCCTGCAGGAATTCCTCGAGCTTCTGGCCGATCACCGCTTCCACGGCCGGACGCACTTCGGAGGAGACCAGCTTTTCCTTGGTCTGCGAGCTGAAGCTGGGATCGGGCACTTTCACCGACAGCACGGCGATCATGCCTTCGCGCATGTCGTCGCCCGACAGGGTGATCTTGGCCTGCTTGGCGATGCCGTTTTGTTCGATGTAGTTGCTGAGCGTGCGGGTGAGCGCCGCGCGGAAACCGATCAGGTGCGTACCGCCGTCCTTCTGCGGGATGTTGTTGGTGAAGCAGAACATCGTTTCCTGGTAGGCGTCGGTCCACTGCACCGCGATGTCGACGACGATGCCGTCCTTTTCGCCCGAGGCGGAGATAACCGATTGATGTAGCGGGGTTTTTAGCGCCGCCAGGTGTTCCACGAAGCTCTTGATACCGCCTTCGTATTCGAACAGGTCACGCTTGCCCTCGCCCCGCTCGTCGATCAGTTCGATCTTGACGCCGGAGTTGAGGAAGCTCAGTTCGCGCAGGCGCTTGGCCAGGATGTCGTAGTGGAACAGGACGTCGGTGAAGATCTCGGCGTTGGGCAGGAAGCGCAGCTCGGTGCCGCGCTTGCCGGACGCACCCACCACTTTGAGCGGATACACCGGCTCGCCCAGCGCGTACTCCTGCTGGTGATGCTGGCCGTCGCGCCAGATGTCCAGCCAGAGCTTGGACGACAGCGCGTTGACCACGGACACGCCCACGCCATGCAGTCCGCCAGACACCTTGTAGCTGTTGTCGTCGAACTTACCGCCAGCGTGCAGCACGGTCATGATGACCTCCGCCGCCGAGACGCCCTCTTCCTTGTGGATATCGGTCGGGATGCCGCGGCCGTTGTCGGACACCGAGCAGGAGCCGTCGTTGTGCAGGGTGACGATCAGGTGGTCGCAGTGGCCTGCCAGGGCCTCGTCGATGCCGTTGTCCACCACCTCGAACACCATGTGGTGCAGGCCGGTGCCGTCGTGCACGTCGCCGATGTACATGCCGGGGCGCTTGCGCACCGCCTCCAGGCCACGCAGGACGGTGATCTTGCTCGAATCGTAGGTGTTGGTCGGGATCTGCGGCGGAATCGTTTCGTCGGTCATTGCTGGCGCTGTCTCGCGTTGGGCCACACCGGCGCGCAGGACGGGCCGGAAGGCCACAGCGCGCCTATTAATAATGAGCGGTCAGTATACCGCGTGAGGGCCGTGGCGGCGTAGGGAGGCGGCTCCCTGCGCGTCAGGACAACGCCCTCAGGGGCCGGAGAGAACCCCGCGTTCCACGTGGAACCTTGCGGCCGGCAGGATCCCGCCCGGCAGCCTGTCCGGCGCCTCTGTCGCGGTCAGCAGCACCTGTGCTCCGGAGGCCAGCACCGACGCCAGGGCCTGGTGCTGGTGCGCGCTGTCGAGCTCCGACGCCAGGTCGTCCAGGCAAACCAGCGGCCACTCACCGCGGTCCGCCGCGAACGCGCGCGCCTGGGCCAGGACGCAGGCGAGGGCCGTCAGCTTTTCCTGGCCGCGGGACAAGGCCTCGCGCCCCGGCAAACCCAGATAGTCCACCCGCCAGTCGGCGCGATGCGGTCCCAGGCCGGTGTAGCCCAGCGCCAGGTCGCGTTCGCGCGCCAACAGCAGTGCGTCCTCCAGCGGCCCGTCGTCGCGGCGCCAGCCCGGCAGGAACCGCAGGCCCGCCGGGCCCAGTTCCGGCAAGAACTCCGCGGCCGTCGCCACCAGCACGGGCTCCAATCGGTCCAGGTAGTCGCTGCGCAGACGGCTGAGCACTTCCCCGGCTTCCGCCAGCTCGCGATCCCAGGGCGCCAGGGCTGAGGGAGACGGCTGGCGCTTGAGCAGGGCGTTGCGCTGCTTGAGCGCCCGGGCGTAACGGCGCCAGACCGGCAGGAAGGTGGGTTCCACGTGGAACAGAGCCCAATCCAGGAAGCGGCGCCGGTGTTCGGCCCCGCCTGCGATCAATTCGTGGCTGCCCGGCTCAAACGTCACTACCGCCAGCTCGGCGCACAGCTCGGTCAGGCTGGGCGCGGGCGCGCCGTCGAGCCGGGCCTCCCAGTCGTTGCCGGAGTGACGCAGGCCGGCGCGGCGGGCGCGGCCCTGGCCATCCTGCCATTCGGCGTAGAGCTCCAGGTTGAGCGCGCCGCTGCGGATCAGCCCGTCACGCACCCGCCCCCGGAACGACCGGCCATAGCCGAGCAGGTGCACGGCCTCGATCAGGCTGGTCTTGCCGGCGCCGTTGCCCCCGGTGATCAGGTTCAAGCCGGGGGCAGGGCGGAATTGCGCGTGCTCGAGGCAGCGCAGCCGGCTGACGTCAAGACGGGTCAGCCGCACGGCGCCTCCGGAGCCCCGGGG